>CAYLJT010000242.1:0-10510 GCA_964383995.1 uncultured Polyangiaceae bacterium | reverse complement strand
ACGCAATCGGTCCATCGAAACCCCCACGGTGATCGAAGAGCTGATCGAGCTGGCGCGCAAGATGGTGGCCGCCGACCAACGCACCGGCAACCTGCGCCTGACGGCGGAAGAATCGGCTTTTTATGACGCCCTGGCGGACAACCGCAGCGCCGTCGAAAAGCTGGGCGACCAAGATCTGTCGCGCTTAGCCCGCGAACTCACGGTACTGGTGCGCAAGAATGCCACCCTCGACTGGACGCAGAAGGAGTCTGTCCAGGCCCACCTACGGCGGCTCGTAAAACGCATGCTGAAGGACTACGGCTACCCTCCCGATGGGCAAGAAAAGGCCGTTCATCTGGTCATCGCTCAGGCCAAGACCCTGGGCATCAACTTCGTGGAGGGTGGATCGAGCGCCAGCACCCTGGTGGGAGCTTGGGGAGACGCGGCGGACGAAGAGTACGAGACGCCCTATACAACAGGTGCGGTGAGCACGACACCGAAGCCTCCGCCCAAGGTATTCCCATACCCCATCGCGCTCTGTGAAAGTCTGGTCAACAGCCAGGAGACGGCGTTCACACGCGTCAAGGAGCGCTTCATGGGCGTCGAGGTCGCGTTTGCGTTTCTTGCCACCGCGACCGTGGCCTGGTTGACGGAGGAAGGTGGTGGCAGCTTACCGGCAAAAGCCAGCGAAATTCTTGGCAAGGTCAACCCGAGTCAAAGCCTGAGCATGGGCCTGTGGGTAGACCTCGCCTGCCAGCTCGCGAAGGAGGTGCCGCAAGACGCCACCGACCCCATTGCAAGGGCCGCCCGAGCGCTGACAGCCGCCAAAGGCAAGGACTCGGAGATAGCGCTGATGGCGCGCGAAGCCGTGAAGCAGCGCAACGAGCTCATGCACGAGCATTCGTCCGAGACAACTTGTGCCCAGGCCGAGGCCGACATCCACGCCAAGGGCCGCGCCATCGAACAAGCCCTGCTGCCGCTGACCGAGTGCGAGATGGTCGCCCGCGTGAGCATCCTGGAGGTGGACATGGAGAAGGGCATTTCCACCTGCCAAGTGAGGGTTTTGCAAGGCGCGAAGTCCCTCTTCGAGATCCAATCGAGGACGCTGAAGGGGAGCCTCAAAGAGTCGTGGTGCTACCTGTTGCGCGAAGGCAAAGCGCCGCTCGCGCTCACGCCGAGCTTCCTATGCTTGCCCGCCGAAACGGGCGGACACGACGTGTTTCTTGCGCGCTCACTGGGTGGGAAGCCAGGCGCCAAGGTGGAGGTGGTGGGGATGCTGGGGGGTGGGAAGAAGAAGGTGGTGCTGCCGGGGTAAAAATGGGCTTGAGCGTGGAAAAGCCGTGCTATGATTCAGCCATGACCGTCGCCCGAAGGCTTCCGCCGCCTGCAATTTCAGAGGAAGATCCGCTGTGGCAAAAGTTCGTCAAGGCTCCCATTGATTCCGAGCCAGCGCCGGAGCAAGAGGTTCGAGGGCTTGCCGAGGCGAAAGCCGGCGGTTTTGTCAAGGGGGCAGTTGTCACCGCAGAAATCTCGCGCCGCGCGCACGCAAAGACGCCACTTTCCACACGATGAGCTGGAGCATCGAGCTTGGCGGCCTTTCGGGCGTTCGTCCTTGTCAGAAGCCGTCCCTGATCGTGGCGCAAGTCTCGCTCAATATGGAACCACCCGCGTGAGCCCAAGCAATACATCCTTAGGGTCGCGTCCGGCGAGGTTTCCGCCAAGAACACTGCGAATCACGCCCTCCCAGGGTTCGAACACCACCCACAGCTCGGGCACGCCCTCCTTCGCGGCGTGGCTCAACGCTTGAAGCTGCTGCAAGGCACCGGGCTTGTCTTTGTCCTTGCCGTCTAGCAAGGCCAGCGCGCCTGGACGGTGTTTGGCCCACAAGAGGCCCGCTACCTCGACGGTCGCCGACAGAACAATCGTGGAAAGAACCAGCCCACTGCTGGCCCTGCGCAGGTGGGTCAGACTGCCCATGACCTCGCTCACCAAGCCCTGCAAGGCGTGAATGACGGCCGCTTGGCGCAGGATGCCATGCACGGGGTAGTCGTCGAAGCCCCCGGTGAGCCAGGGCGACGAAAACGTCTTGTGCACCTTCAGCGCGGCAAAGAACTCTTCCCGCTCCCCACCCGGCAGCATGGCTCCAGCGCGACCCAGTCGTAGCCAATGCAGCAGCGGAAAACCCTGGAGGCGCGGCTCCCTGAGCGCCGCGATGGCCCCGCCGATGGCATCGTGCGTATACACCTGGAGCCCCAGGCTCTTTGCGAGGTACTTTCGAGCCTCGGCAAAGTCGCCCGCGATGGTTTCCAGATGACTGCGATATTGCCACTGACGGGCCCTGTCGTCGTCGCTCGAAAACTCAGCGATCGCGTCTTCGCTGATGTCCCTCGCCGTCACCAGCCGCTTGGGCTCCCGAAGGGCCGCGTAAGTTTCCGTTTGCGCCCACGTGCCGAGCGCCTCCGCCCGCGGGTTGGAGCGGATCGTTTCTGGAAACACCTCGGGCATGAGGGTGGAAAACAAGCCGGAGAGCTCGCCGTAGTATCCAGAAACCACCTTCATGCGGGCACTTGCGTCGTCGTAGGCAAAGCAATCGGTGCGATGAACGGCCTGCGCGATCAGGCCTTGCATCAAGAGTGGCACGTGTTCCCAGCGCTGCGCCAGGGAAGGCGTCAGCGCGTCAAGCTTGCCGACGGTGACGCGACCCGCCACCAAGTCGCCCAGGTGGTTGTCCGCGGTGAGCTTCCAGCGATGGAGGGCGTAACAGAACCAATCGAGCTCACTGGCCCGACCCGTTGCTTCCAGCAACGCGCGCAGGGGCGCTTCCACCTGCTGGAGCAGGAACGACGCGAGCAAGCGGCCTTCTTTCAACGCGCGGTGGTGCTCGATGACCTGCTCAATCCAGGTAACCAGCGTGGCGAGCTCGGGGTCGCGAGAGCGGGCGCCGAGACCGGAAAGACGACCCACCGCCCGCGTAACGCGGCGGCGAAAGGCCTCGTCGTGGACCTGGGTAGGATCGATTCCTGACTCGGCGAGGAGCATCAAGGCACGCCCGAGAGCGCCCGCGGCAAGGAAGTCGTCGACCTTCTCGAACAGCTCCCGAAGAACCAGCGTTTGGTCGTAAGCACCCAGGATGTCGCGAAACAAGCGCTCCGTGTCTGCCGGAAGCCGCTTGAACCCGGCATGACTGCTGTTGCTGAGCAGGTCGCACACCTGAAGCTCGCGCCGCTTCTTGCCGGACGCCGTGCGCATGCTGGCAACCTTCCAACCCGCCAGATCGGCTGCCAAGCCCCTGCGCACCGCCACGAACGCGAGGGCCTTCTGAATGCGCTCGTTGTACTCTTCCTCCTGGAGAAAGATGGGCTGGTCGCGCTCGTCCCGGCCAAGCACCACGATGGCTCCCCACAAGTGAAGCTCAACCTGAGGCTCGCCCTGGCGCGCAAGCTCGCGCAAGACGCGCAGCACCAGCTCGGCGACCATTTGGGTGTAGGTGGTAGACCGGTCACCGTAGCGGACCCCTTCCGCGTTGACCAAGCGCACCGGCTGCCAGCCCCGCGTCCGAATTTGCTCGAGCAGGTTGTGCACCAGCGGCACGTACCTGTCCTGGTCGATCTGCGTACCATGGACTTCGTCGCCAAAGGGCAGGCGCGCCGCGCGATGAGCCTCGGCAAGCATGGTCTCCGCGACCGAAGAAGTGAGCGCGCCGCGCGGCACCAGGATGCCGGCGAGCTGGCTCGGGAAGCTTTGGGGCTTCTGGTGCTCCCAGGGGCGGGTCGACGTCTCGGTAAACTGACCGCTCTCGTCGAACCAGAGGTCGTAGGCCGCGGATTTTGCGGGGGAGCCTTGTGCCGAGGAGCCCGATGGCTTGGGCCGAGCTGTCATGGGATTGGGGACATATCACAGACCGTGACCGGCGGGCGCGAGGTTTCTGGGACCGTTCGCGAGGCCGTCCCCCGCGGCACCGTTGAGTGGGCCCGCGTGCTTCATGCTCCGCGGAGCGCAACCCGCGGACCTGCAATGCCCACCTATTTTTCGTAGTTCTTCTTGTAATAGTCGATGCCCTTCTTGATCATCGCCTGATCGTCCGGATCGTCCCCAAAGGGGGCTGTACCACCCAAGATGCCCCAGGTTGCTGGCTCGCCCCACTCGGGCTTGGAGGTTCCTGCTGCAACTTGCGCATGGCCCGCCTGCTTGAGCAGAATGTCCTCCGGTATGCCTAGAGCCTTCCCCGTCGCGCCGAAGTTGAAATTGCCAAAGTCCTGGTAAGCTTCACCAGCTTGCTTGTAGTCCCAGCTGCCTTCTCGACCTTCCCTGTTGTTGCGAACTTTTTCGCGGAACCAAAGGGCGTTCCATTTGTGCTCTTGCGCTTCCTTGATATTCGCGTCCACATCGGCGCCTGCGGGCGCCACCGGAATGCCGGACGTCGGCGGAATGGCCTGATTCGTCTTGACGAACGGGGTGCGGCTGATGTGGCCCAGCAGGTCCCAGAAGTCGTTTTGCTCGAAAATCTCGCCGGGTGTACGCAGCTCATCGCATGAAGATACAAGATACCTTAAACCGCCCCAGGCACGGGCGTGCCCTTTGAGAAGTCCGATAAGCTCCTTCCACGGCCCTTCGAGCGACGTCTTGACGGCCGTACAGCCTGCGGAGTAACGACCAACCGACTTTGCATGAGCGCTTGACCAGTGGATTTGAACACCCTCCGCTCGGCTGCCATGGATCACGTCCGTATCGGGCACACCATCGTAGTTCTTGTCTCGACGATACTGGAAGTCGGTCAGGATGACGACCGGGGTTCCCGCCCCCTTGCCGCCGATGCCGCGGCCTCGTTTCCCAACGACTGCGTTATGAACTCCGTTTTCCAACACGAGCTGCCCACCCCTTGCTTTGCGGTCCTTACCTCCGGGGTCGATGCTGCACTCGTAAACGTAGATCTCGGGCTCCGATTGGGTCTCGCGAACGACAACGAGAATGTCGTTAAATTCTCCCTGGGTGTTTGCTCGTTGTCGATAGCGACTATCCATCCCACGGATCGCAAGAAGGTTGCAGGCCCCTTCGCGCTCATCCCATGAAGCCCCGCGAACCAGCAGCGCCAACGCCCGAAAGTAGTCGTACATCGTCCAGAAGCTAAACCGCTGAAAAATGAGCTCGCCCTGGAAAGCAGGCTCGACCTCAACGCTTCGGCCCTTCGCAAAAGCCGAACCGGCCCACGGTGGCACGAGCGGGCTCCCGATAGCATCGTCGCCGTAATCAAGAGGATCGACGTGGGGCATAGCGCGCCTCCTTGACCTTTACGAAGTACCGCCCCGCCGGGGCGTCCAAGATGATCCCCTTCCCTCGTCCGTCGAGCACCACGTCCCGCGTTCCTCCAGATTCGAACGTGACTCTAGCCTCGGCTGATACGAGCGGTCGGCCGAACGGATCCTTCATGGAGAAGACCACAACGCGCTTCGATGGGCGACCTTCGAGGCCCGCGTCACCGACCAGCACGTCAGGGCTACCCGTAGCCAAGTGTCCCGCTCCGCCGCAGTGCCGCGTTTCGTCGGTCATACGGTGCGCAAGCCGCCCATTGATCACGACGTACCGTGCACCTCCCCTGGCCCGCCAACGGTTTGGACCACAACACGTTGCATGACGACCGGCGTCATCCGTGCGCAGCGCGGCACGTTGGTTAATCAGCACATTCGGCGATCCCTGAATGGCCGGCCCCGAAGCCGCGTGTGCGCAGCAGTCATGTCCGTGCGTGTCTTCGGGTACCAATGCAACATCCGCGACGCGTCCCGCTCGTTTCATTCGACCATCCCGCTCGCGCCTCAGCAGTTCATCCTCGTTGGGCCTTTGCGGCCCGAACGATCAGCAGCTAGCTCACCTCGTGCACCGATGCCATGCCACTTAGGAGGTACCAGGGGCGCCGCCGTGCATGTTCCCCCGCCGTCATCCCCCAACCCTACCCCCGCAAAATACTCCCCATCTTCTTCCCCCGAGCAAGCTCGTCAATCAACTTATCCAGATAGCGGATCTGCCGCATCAACGGCTCGGCAACCTCCTCGACCCGCACGCCGCACACCAGGCCCGTGATCAACCCGACGTTCGGGTTCATGCGCGGGGCCTGGGCGAAAAACGTTTCGAAGTCGACGCGCTCGTCCAGGACGCGCTGCAGCGCCTTGCCTTCGTAGCCGGTGAGCCAGGCGATGATCTGGTCAACCTCTTCGCGTGTGCGCCCCTTCTTTTCGGCCTTCTGGACGTACAATGGGTAGACGCTGGCGAAGGACATCTTGTAGATTCGCGGCTTCTTGTCCATGCTCAGGCCGGCTTACCCCAGCGGGCCTACGGGGGCAAGCGTGGGGCGCGGTGGGGCCGTTCTGTGCTGGAGCGTTTACCTCGCTTCAGAACGGGGTCACGCCGACCGAGTGGCCGTCGTCGATGTCTAGCGCTTTGAAGGGCGTGTCGCCGTTCGCTGGGTCGCCGTCGGTGTCGATCTGCTTGCCGGTCGCCGTGTCGAACACGAAGATGTAGTCTTGGTTGTAGTCGAACGCGTAGGCTCGGCTGCCGTCGGGCGAAAAGCCTATGCCGCGGGGGGCGTTGGCCTCCAGGTTGATGATCATGGGTAGAATGTCTTGGTGGGTCTGGGTTGCCGGATCGAAGGTCGATATGCTGAGCTCTTGGTAGGGGTCCGCTGTCGCGAACGACCGGACGATGTACAGCTTGCCGTCGGTGGGTCCGAAGAGCAGCGAGCCCCAGCCAAATCCGTTGGTCCCTGCGACGGCCGCGGAGGTGATGGTCGACGTTGCGTAGGTGCTCAGGTCGACGACGACGATGTCGTCCACGCCGTGGTTGCTGCCCACGTATGCCTTGGAGCCGTCGGGCGAGACGACGGTGATATGGACGGAAGGCGCGGTGGCCGACAGGTCGATGCCTTGTGTGCCGGCGGCGACCGGGTCGGTGTCGATCAGGGTCATGGTGGCCAGATCGACCATCCAGATCATGCCTGTGCCGTGGACAGGCACCACCGCCCGCGCGCCATCGGGCGTTATCGCCATATGCGCGGCCTTTGGATAGTGGCTTTGATCATCCAGGACCGGCGCCCCGTCGATGAGCAGGCTGACGCGGCCAACCTCCGCCATCGTTGCGCGATCGACCTTCACAAAGTCGATGGTGCGGGTGTTCGTCTCGACGGGCACGGCGCTGCCCGCGGTATTGAACTGATGGCCACCTGTCGTGACGGACGTGTACAGGTATTTCCCATCGGGCGACAACACAACGTTGGACGAGAAGCCGACCCCGGTCTGACCCGCGCTGAGGTCGCTGCCCGCGACGGCCGTCAGGGTCGTCATGTCGACCGTGACGATGTAGGGCATGTTCTTCTCGCCGGTGTAGTAGTAGCGCCCGTCTTCGGAGAAGACGCCCGTCCTCAAGGAGCCCACACCGGGCTTGAAGCCCACGGTATCGAACGACGACGTACCGCCGAACAAGAGGCCGTTCTTGTCTTTGGCGCCGGACAGATCGTGCATGAGCAGGCCGCTCACGTTGTAGTCCACGGAGGTGAAGCCCGCGGGGTTACTGGCAAGGTGCAGATCGATGATGAGCGGATCCATGGTCGCCCCCGTGACCACGAAGTCGCGCGTCTTGCTGGCGGCGATGTCCATCGCCTCCGGGCCGTAATAGGCTGCTACGTGGCCCTGCGCGTCGGTGCCGTCCGAAACAATGGTCACCCCCGGATCGTTCGTCCCGTCGATGACCGCCTTCGGGCTGTAAACGATGCGGGCCGCGTCGTTCTCGATGCTCAGGCTAATGGTCAGGCCGTTGACCGCGTCGTACGTCGCCGTGCCGCTGACCTTGCCATAAAGCGGCTGCATGTTGACCGTAAACCCAGGGTTGTTGTCGGGCGACGCAATCTGAATCTGTGCGGCCTGAGGTGGGATGGGCACGTCGATCATGCCTGCGGCGGGGGCCAGGCTGTATTGACCTGCCTGGTCGACCGCCCAAACGGCGTAATAGTTTTCGACACCCGCGCCCGGGCCCTCGGCGAGATCTTGATACGCCATGCCCGCACCCACGAAGATGGCTTCGCCGTAACCACCGACCGTGTCCCCCGTGTTGTACGTCGTGCCGTCTTGCGGGCCCACCGCGCCTGCTTGCGGCGCAGACAGGCTGCGTGTCACCAGGTAGCCGCTGAGGTCGGCATCGGAGGGAGCCGTCCAGGCCAGGTCGACGCCAAACGGCATCGGCAGGATCGCCAGTGTCAAGCTGGCCGGGGAGCCGGGAGGATCGTCTGCCGTGCTGCCGCCACCGCCATTGCTGCTGGTAGACCCGCCACCCGCGCCGCCGGTCCCCGTCGTGGTGCTCGTAACGTCGCTGGTGGAGGTGGTCGACGTCGTCGTAGGCGAGGTCGACGGGTTGCTGTCGGAGTCGCTACAAGCGACGAGGACAAGAGCGCCAAGGGTGGAGAAGCAAGCCAAAGAACGACGCATGGGGGCCTCCTGCGTGCGTGGCGCTCCGCGCAAGGCCACGCCTTTATTTTGAGCTGCAACGTTTATACGGCGGTGGGCGTGTGGAACGCAAGGGGTTCCTTCTGGCTTGCAATGAAAGGACGTTCAAGCGCCGGCCGTTGGTCGCGTGATCGGCCACTCATGAGCGCCGTCGAGACGATACGAGGCGTCCCGTCCCTTCGGCCAGTCGACCCCTTTCCGCTAGGATCGTCTGAGACAATAGAAGCCAAGCGCCAAAAAACGCGTCAAATAGTGGAGTTGATCTCACGATCGCGGTGAACATGAGGCCGCTAACCCGCGCGCCCCACGAGAGGTTCCACCTGCCATCGTCGAGCACAGCCATGAGCCCCAGCACCGACGTCGACTTGCGGCACCAGAGAACCAGCACGTGCCCCGGAAGCCCCCCACTCGTTGTGGTGCTGGCCGTAGAGGCTGACGCGGCGCTGCGAGACCAGCTTCTAACGCATCTCAACGTCATCGCCCGCCAGGGAATGATTGACCTGTGGCATCCTGGCATGATTCCGCTGGGCGAGGACGTGCACGTCCACACCGAGGCCATGTACGCCTCTGCAGCTGCGGTGGTCGTCGTGCTGTCAGCGGCAACCATGAGCTCGGACCTTTTCGCAGACATCGAGCGACTGCACGAGCGGTCGACGTCCTCCGCTTTCCGGCTGCTTTTCCTTGTTGCCCGGCCGTGCCCTTGGGAGACCTTGCCGTGGCTACGACAGACTCAGCGCCTCCCCAGGAACGGTCTCGCTCTTACTCAACTTCGCGACGCCGAGGTCGACTTGGAGCTATTGGCATTCACACGCGAGCTCCAAGCCCTGGTTTGTGAAGCTTCTGAGGTCCCAAGTCCTGGAGACTCCAGGTATGACCCCAGCTTTCCGGTGGACGCGCGCCCGCTTCCCGAAGAGGTCCTACGGCTAAAGCTCGCGGAGATACGGTCAAGGCTTGTTTTTCGCTGTGTATTCGTAGGAGCGTTGGGCCTGGTCATCATTGTCGTCACCGGTTGGATCGCCCTGGTGGCGTTGGTCGTCACCCTCGTTGGGATGATCGGCATGGCCGCCAACGAGGTCTTCGCCGTGGTGGGGCCCCGACGCGTCGTTTGGTCCGCGGCTTCCGTAATAGCTATTCCATCGCTGATTGCCGGACTGTCTGGGTGCGTGGGTGGCTTGATCCCCCAAGACGGCGGCGACCCGGTCCTACTCCCGCGGAATCCCAGCCAAAACAGGCAACCACACCCCGGCCGCCGCGAGCCTCTTGGCATTGAACGACAGAGTGGCAGCCCTGCGTCGCACACACCGCCCGAGCCGCCGAAGCCCCATACCGAACTACAAAGTAGTGGTGCGTTGTTGCGGCCTCTTCAGCCCAGCGACCCCCTCATAGACCTCCGCGACCATGCGCAACGTGCCGTAAACGACTGTGCAACCAGCAAATACGACCGCGCCTTGTTTTCAGTCATGGTGACCCTTGGCCCCCGGGGCAATGTTGACAAGGTCGACATTGACGCTGGCGTTGGAAGCGCCGCGTTTCGGAGATGCGTGGAGTCGGTGCTCAAGGGCTTCCGGCCCAATTTCAGCTTTCCGCTAGGGAGCCGCAAGGCAAACTTACCTGTCGGACTAGGAATGATGCCGGGACAGGCACCTCGGTGGCTTTCCACGCCCAGCCCGGCGCCGGCGATCTCGACGTCAAAAGCAGCGCGCCGGCCTCCTTTTTCGAGCCCGCTTGGCTTCTAGCCATGCACGAGCCAGGACCCCGGACAACTCCCGACGCGCCGTCGAAGCAGCTGCGACCGTCTTCTATCGGTCGAAGGATGACCGATCATGACGACGACCTTCCCATTCACGGCCGAAGGTCAATCAGCACCTTCGCGCGCTCGTCCGCCGTCAGCCGACCGCTCTCCTCCTCGAACTGCTCGTCTTTGGCCTCTTCGGGGTCGTCGTCCAATCCCTTGGCAAGCTCTTGGCGCTTGGACCCGATCAGCACCTGAAACCACGCGTCTCGCTGCATGACGGTGTGGAATATGCGTTCTTCGTAGGTGTCCT
>CAYLJT010000241.1:0-10520 GCA_964383995.1 uncultured Polyangiaceae bacterium | reverse complement strand
CGAGCTACGACTCGGTGGTCGTCGATAGCCTCACCGCGGAGGCCCAGAGCGGCTCCCTCGCCGGGTGGTTGATCGCCAACCTGGAGGGCCTCTCGTTCAAGCAAGGCGCGGGGGCGATCACCGTGGAGGAGGGCTCCGAGGTGCCGATCACCTTGGAAGGCGTGCCGGTCGGGCGAGCGCGCGGAAAGCTCGACATGACGGCGACCAAGAGCGGCCAGACGATTTCGTTGGAGGTCAAAGCAACGACGCTGCACCTCGATCTGCCCGACTCCACGGCGCGCAGCGTCATCCCCCTCGAATCGCACCCGGACGTGCACCTGTCCCATCCCCTCGGGCGGCCCGTCGAGCCCCGTCCCGAGGGCGCCCTCGGCTGGAACGTCGTGTTCCGCATGCCCCTGGATTCGCCGACGGTCTTGGAGGGCAACGGCGTCAGCCTCGCGCTTGTCACGGAAGAAGAAGCGCCGCCCCGCGTGGTGCTCACCGACAGCGTCGTGGTCTCGGGCGAGGTGCGCGTGGTCGACGGACGCGTGTCTGTGTTTGGAAAAAACTTCGACATCGATCAGGGCTTCGTGCGGCTGCGCCCCGAGGACACCTCGAACCCCAACGTCAACGTCACCGCCCATTGGGACGCGCCGAGCGGGTACCGCGTGTTTGTCGACTACGTCGGGATCCTCAAGCCGGTCACCAGCGAGAAGCTCAGGCTGCGCTCGACGCCACCGCTGGCGACCAACGACATCCTCGCTTTGGTGCTGTTCGGCAGAGAGCCCGACGCCACCACCAACGAGCGTACGGCCGACGACGCGCAGGGCGCCGTGGGCCTCGCGTCGTCCGAGCTTCTGAACCGTTTGGTGGGCGGGATCGGCGCGCTGCGCGGCCTCAACACGAGCTTCGGCGCGAGCGAGAGCGGGGGCGTGCGCACGAGCCTGAGCTACGACATCGGCGACACGTTCACGGCGCAGGCGAGCTTCGAGGGCACCTCGAACGACGCGCAAACGACGGCCGCGCAGACGAGCCAAGCGAACGCATCGAGCGGTCAACGCACGGAGGTCGCCGTGGATTGGCGCTTCTATGAGCACTGGCTGCTGCGCGCGACGTTGGGCCTTGGCGACACGCAGACCGGGCAGACCACCACGGGCACGCGCTCGGGCCTCGATCTGCTTTGGCAATATCGCTATTGAGCGGGCGCGCCCGCGTCCCCGAGCCAGGCCTTGGAGAGGCTCAAGACCTCGGCGTTCTCTTCGATGCGCGCGACGAACGCAGCGCCCAGCTCGCCGAGGCGCGCCGCTCGCTGCAGCACGTCGCGCCGCGCCGCGTCGAAGGTCGAGCGCGCGCGATCGCGATTTCCAAGGGCCCAATCGGCCTTCGCGGAGGTGAGCCGCAGCAGCGTCACGCCCTCTTCGCTGGCCCCGTGCTCGGCCAACAGCGCCAGGCCTTCATCGGCCGCGGTCCGCGCTTCTTCGACGCGCCCCGCGGCCAAGAGCGCCGTGGCGAGGTGGGCCAAGGCGGTGAGCCGCGCGGGGCCCGAAGAGGCCGTTTGCAAGGCCAATTGCGCCTCTTCTTCGGCTCGCGCCGCGTCCCCAGCGAGCCGCGCGATGAAGCTCAACATGGCGTGGGCGCCCGACTCGAACCGCCGATCGCCCTGCGCAACGAACACCGAGAGCGCGTGCCGCTCTTCGCGCTCCGCTTCTTCGAGCGCACCCAAACGCGCGAGGGGCGAGACGAGGTCGTGCCGCGCGTGGGCGATGAGGTTTGGTAAGCCGAGCAGCTCCGCTTGTTGAATCGCGGCGCGCAGCGCGGCCTCGCCCTCTTCCAGCGCACCGCTCTCCGCGGCGTACCAACCGAGGGTCTTTCGCAGCGCGCACGCCGCGCGCAAATCGCCCGCCTCGTCGAACGCGAGCACACCGCGCCGCAGCTCGATTTGCGACTCGACCACGTCGCCACCGAAGGCGGCGCGGGCGCCGCGCGCGCGCGCGAGCTGCCCGCGCGCGGACGGATCTTGGAACGCCTTCGCAGGCAAGCGAGCGATGGCCTCGAGCAGTTGATCGGCCATCGGGAGATCGCCGCCCACGGCAAGCTGCGTCGCGGTGGTGGCCGCCGACGACACGTACGCAGCGGCGTCGACGTAGCTCAACGCGCTGCCCACGAAGCGCCGCCCCATCGCGCGCAGCGTGTCTAGATCGCCCAGACGGAGCGCTGCCGTTCCCACCACGGCCGCGGCCCTGCACGCGCTCGCGCTGCCCTCGGGCAGGCCCTCCAAGGCATCGAGGCCCGCCGTGCGCGCCGCTTGAAAGTCCCCCAGGTGTTGGTGCGCCTCGGCTTCCAATGCGCGCGCGCGTCCGTGCCACACGGTCGCCGCCGCGAGCCGTGCGGCGCGCGTCGCGCGATCGACGACGGCGGCGAAATCGTTGGCGTCGAGCGCGCGTTCCGCGGCGCGCACCAAATGCTCGGCCGCGCGCGCTCCGTTCTCGGCCAGCTCGAAGTGGCGCGCGAGCACCTCGGCATCGGGCTCGCCGTGCTCGTGCAGCCACTCCCCCGCGAGACCGTGGCCCACGCGTTTGTCGCTCTCCGTGAGCCGTGCGTAGGCGGCCTCGCGCGACAAATCCTGGCGAAAGTTGTACTCGATCTCGCCCACGAAGCGGCTCGTCGCGGCCCTCTGCAACCACTGCCGCGCCACCAGCTCGTCGAGCCAACGCGGCAAATCAGGGGCATTTTCTGCGCCCAACATGGGCAGAATGCTCGCCTGCCAAAAGCTGAAGCCGTACAGGCTCGCGGCGCGAAGCACGCGCCGCGCGGCGGGATCGAGGGCCTCCAGGCGCGCGTCGATCATCGCCAGCAAGGTCTCGGGCAAGGCCCCCTCTTGCCCGTCCAAGATCACACGCAGGATCTCCTCCACGTGCAGCGGCAGACCGCTCGCGTTGGCCACCACGCGCGCCACCAGATCGTCGTCGCAGCGGTCGCCGAGGGCCTCGCGCACCAAGCGCTCGACGGCGCGGGCCGTCAGCGGTCCGAGACGAAGCACCTGCGGCGTGCGCTCGGCGAACAGCCGCGGGAACGTCTCCTCCACCTCGGGGCGCGCGGTGCCGAGCACGAAGAGCGGCCTTTTGGTGAGCCCGCCGAGGGCCGCATCGACGAGCTTGATCGAAGGCCAATCGCCCCATTGCAGGTCTTCGAGGACCAACACGAGCGGCCTCTTTTTGCAAAAGGCGTCGAAGAAATCGATCACCGCACGGCGCACCTGATCGCCCATCAAAAGCGGGTCCTGGCGCGCAGCCAGCAGCTCGGGGCTGGGGGCCGCGGGCACGCCCACCACCTCGCCCAAGAAGCTCGCGATGCGCGTCGCTTCGCTCTCGGGGACCAGGGCCGACACCTGCGTGTGGAGCAGCGCGCGCCGCTCCTCGGGGGCCGCGTCGCTGAGGCCGAGCCCCGCCGCGATCGCGCGCGAGAGCAGGCGATTCGGGGATCCGGCGCTCATCGGATCGCCGCGGCCCACCCACACGGCGACGTCGTCGCGTCCCGCGAGGCGTTGCGCAAGCTCGTGTCGCAGACGGCTCTTCCCCGAGCCCGCCTGACCGAGCACGAGGGCCACGCGCGCCACCGACTCTTCGAAGCACTCGTCGAGCATGATGCCGAGCATGGCGAGCTCTTTTTCGCGCCCGACGCAGGACAGAGCGCGGCCCAGCAAACCGCCGCTCGTCTGCTCGGGCACGGCTCCCCGCAACACCGCGCCGCCTCGCCCCTTGACGATATCGAACGCCGAGGCGAGCAGCCCCGCGGTCACGTCATCGAGCAGCACACCGTCTTCGACCACGCCCAAAGGCACCGAGGCGATGCGCGCGGCCGCGCGATCGACGGCGTGGGACGCCGACGCGGAGGTGTCGAGGCCGCGACCGGTGCCGAGCGCGACCACCGAGCCCGGCGCCAAGTCGCGCACGGCGAGGGCACAGCGAGCGGCGCGCAGCGCCTGATCGGCGAGGCTCCCGGTGCCGTCGAGGGTCACCACGAGGGCGCCTCCGGGCAACGCCTCGGCCCGGCCACGCAACGACTTCACAAGGTCCTTCACGCGCGACAGCGTGCTCGCGTTGCCCCCCGGATCGGCCACCGCCGTGGCTGCGTACGAAATCAGCGCGGTTGGATCGCTGTCGCCACCGCTCGCTTGCAGCCCAAGCGCGGGGGCTACCAACATCACGCAACGCAGCCGCCGCTCGCTGCGCGTGAGGGTCAAGCGCGTGACCTGCGTGCCGAGCGAGCCCATGTGGCCGCGGAGGTCCTCGAGCCGCGCCAACACCTCGGCGACGCTCTGCGGTCGTTCCGCGCGGTTGCTCGCCAGCATGCGCGCGACAAGCTCGTCGATCGGATCCGGCGTGTCCGAGACAACATCCGACAACCGCGGCCGATCGTCGAGCAATACCTTGGCCAGCACGGCGATCGTCGTCTCGCCGTAAAACGGCGGGCGCCCCGAGATCGCCTCGAAGAGCACGCAGCCCAGGCTGAACACATCGGCGCGCGCGTCGACGTTGCTCTCGCCCCGCGCCTGCTCGGGCGCCATGTAGCCCGGCGTGCCCACCAGCGTCCCCGTGCGCGTCATGGCCGTGCCGCCGAGCCCCCGCGCGATGCCGAAGTCGATGAGCACCACGTCCTCGACATTTCCACCGCGCAAGAACAGGTTGCTCGGCTTCACGTCGCGATGAACGATCCCCGCGCGGTGGGCAGCCGCAAGAGCGTCGGCGACGCGAATGCCAAGCTCGATCGACGGCCCGAAACCGAGCGGCCCATCGGCGAGCCGGGCGGAGAGATCCCGCCCTTCAAGCCACTCCATGGCCAAGAAAACGGCCCCATCCTCGGCCTCGCCGTGGGCGATGTAGCGGACGATGCTCGGGTGATCGAGCTGCGCGAGGAGCTGCGCCTCGCGCATGAAACGGTCCCGGTCGACGCTCTCCTCCGACAGCATCTTGAGGGCGACGGGCTTGTTCGTGAGGAGGTCGTTGGCGACATACACGGTGCCCATGCCGCCGCTTCCGGCCCTCTCTCGGATGACAAACCGTCCTTCGATGGTGCGAGGCACGAAGGCAATGTATGGTGGAGGGTTTTGAACGGGAAGCGCCGATCGTCGTGTCCATCGCCCTTTCATGCCGGCGAGGTTTGAGCGATGTTGCGCCGCCCCATGATCAAGAAGATCGAGCTCGCCAAAACCCACGAAATCTTCGCGGAGCCCACGCCTTTGGGGCTGATCGGCCTGGCCATCGGTTGCGCGGCCCTGACGCCCATCGCGTTCGGCTCGTCGCTCACCCCCGCGGGCCTCTCGACCGCCGCTGTTTTTTGCCTGCTGTTCGGCGGGGGATGTCAGTTTTTGGCGGGATTGATGAACTTCGCCAACAAGAACCTGTTCGGCGGCACCATCCTCACGGCCTTCTCATTTGCTTGGATGCTCAACTATTGGGCCCTCGACTCGCTGGCCCACGGCGTCGTGCCCGACCACGGCATCGTGCTCGCAACGGACGTGCTCTCCCTCGTGCTCTTCGCGGTGTTGACCTACGGCTTCGGGTTCTTCAGCAAGCTCTTGTTCTTCTTCCTCTTCGACATCGATGTGCTCTACGCGTGCAAGGTCTACAAGGGCTTTTTCCCGACAAAAGCCCTCGATTTGCCGATCGCCGTGGCCACCGTCCTGCTCGGCGCCATCGCGCTCTACATCGCCTTCGCGGCGCTCATCAACCCCACCGCGGGTCGCGCCATCTTCCCCATGCCCGGCCCGCTCTTCGCTGCGGCGAAGAAGCCCACCTTCGACTGGACGTTGCGGCGCACCATCTTCGATGTGCTGTTCGAGCACTGGAAAGAGAACGCGTTCAAGCCCGTGGTCTACGAAGAGCTGCTTGCGAGCGTGCGCAAGCGCGTGGGTGAAAGCGCGAAGATCCTCCCCGATCTCGCCTACCTCATGGAGCTTGGCGCGGTGGTCGTGACGACCGAAGAAGAGCGCGTCGTCAACGTGCGGCTCTCCGCCGAAGGCATCGATCTCTACGAACAGCTCGTGTTCCGAAAGTACGAGCTTTAGGCCGCAATTTCGCCGACTTCCGGGGCTCGTGTCGTCGCGCCTTAGCCGGGCAGACCGACGGGCCGCGTGACGTGAAGGGGCCCCTCGTCGCTCACCAGCGAGGCGGTCTCCGGGTCCTTCATCACGTCGTGCAGATCCGCCGACGCGCCGTCCAAGGTGCAGGCGCGCGCCACCAAAACGAGCGTTTGACTGTAGTCGGTGTGCTCCGTGTCGTGAGCCAGGCCGACCGTTTGCCACACCTTGCGGTTCGGTGAACGAGCGTCGAAGAGGCCGTAGTTCGCGGCGCGGTAGGGGCGCCCCACGAGCCGATTGGTCAGCACCCAGTGCTTGCCCACGTTCGCGAGCAAGCCCGTTCGCCCGGCGCGTTCGCGCTCGATCCGCTGGTGGGCCTCCACCATGCGTGGGGTGTCCGCCATGTCCGCGAGGGTGCCGTTGGGCAACCCCAGATCCGCCAAAATATCCTTTGGAACAGGCCTTTTTCCGGGTGAAAGGATGGTCGGCAAAAGGCGCGCTCCCTGTTCCCAAATCAGGTCCGCGATGCGCGATGTCAGGAGGCTGGCGTTGCAATAGTCCGCGATGGCCTGCGCGGTTCGACACGAGCAGCAGACCCGGATCATCTCTTCGGCGCTGCCGACCGCGAGCGCGTCGCTCATCACCCACATCGAGAGCGTGTGCCCATCGCGCGTCGTGGACAGCGGCCACCACAACATGCGCGCGCAGCCCGAATGGACGGCGTCGAGCACACGCCGCTCGCGCTCGGGGCCCGGCCCGAAGGGCATGCTGCGAATGACGTCGAGCCCGCTTCCGTGACCTTGCGTTTGCGGAGGAAGAGGCGGCATCGACCGGCCCTCTCAGAACATCAACGTGCCCCGGACGAACATGTCGAACGTGTCAGCGCCATCGACGAGAAACCGCCGCCCGACCGCGTTGATGCTCGGCCTGTAGTTGGGGTTGGGGAGCCCCGTGATGGAACCGTCGGCCGTGGAGCAAGGCCCGGCTTGCCCGCGCTCTTTCTTGAGGTCGGGATTGCAGGGCTGATCGGCCGTGATGAGGTGACCCTGATCGTGGCGATAGCCGAGACCGAACTGGAACTTCACGAGCTCGCTCGCCTGCCACAGGACGCTGCCGCTGATGCGGTAGGTGCCGTGGGCCGACACGTCGGTGAGCCCTGTGGTGTACGTCTTTTGCGAACCCTCATCGACGATCGACGCGGGGCAGTCTTCGACGCGACCGTTCACCGTGCAGGTGCCGTCGCTCTGCTGATCGGGGTTGCTCTTGTAGCGGGCGTAGAGGGGGTTTCGCAGGCTCGGCGCGTCGCTCGAACCGAGCGCGTCGAACAGCTCGCTGTAGTCGCGCCCCTCGGAGACGTAGTCGCCCTCGACCCGCATATCGAACGTCAAGCGCCCGAACTTTTCGCGGTTTTCCCAGGGGATAATCATCAAGCCAGCGATCATCCCGCCGCGGAACGGCGGGTGATTCACGAGCGAGCCTTCCAGGTCGGTGATGCCGTAGTCGCTCGAATCTTGTTGGAACTCGAGCAGCATCTGAAAGCCGCCGTAGGGCTCGATGTACTTCATGCGCTTCGACATGATGGTGCGCGCCGCGAGTCCGATGGTCCCCCGCGTCACGCCGGGATCGCGCTCGCCGACGTCGACGCCTTCGAAGTCGTTGTCGTTCTGGCCGTTGCGATTCACGTCGCTCGGATCGGCGCACTGCACCTGCCCCGACTTCGGGCTCGGGTTGCACGCGTGCATGGGCTCGCCCACGGAGAATCGGCCTTCGAGCGAGAACAGCCAGGTGGGCTTCGACGGGTCGCGGACTTGGTTGAAGATGTCGGCTTGGAGACCCGCCGCGAAGTACTCGAGGCCGCTGCGATCCGGTGAATCGAAGGGCAACGAGAACAAGCGCTCACCGGGCGCGCCCGCGGCGACCACGTCGATGCGATTGGAGGAGCCGTCGAGATCGGACAGGCTGCGCGAGTTCGAGAGGATGATCGGTAGCTCGAAGAAGGCGCCGATGTCGTGGTAGATGCCGACGTCGATGCGGGGCACGAGGCGCGACGTGGTCTCGCTGTACTCGGCCACGTTCAGCGTGTTCGCGGTGAAGCCACCCGTCGTGAGCCCCGGCTCTTCGATGGTCGTTTCGCGCCGCACGCGGGCGCTTTTCGTCTCGTATTTGAAGCCCAACGAGATGTGCAAATCGAAGGGATCACCGGGCTCGGCGGCGTCGAGGACGTCGACCACCTCGCCCGGCTCCTGCATGACATAAGGCTCGGTGGTGCTGCGCGGCTCGTCGGCGCGGGCTCCACCAAGCGGCATGAGCCACGCCCCCAAAAGGACGACGGGCGCGATGCCAAAGCGGCGGAAAACAGCGGTTATTTGGCGCGTCTGACCCATCGGCTCGGGGGTCGAAGCTAGCGGGCCTACCTCGCGAAAGTCAATCGCTCGGTGCGCTTTCACCCGGAGAAGGCGGCGGAACGCTGGACGGGCGCGCGACTTCCGCTGCTGAAGGGGCGCCTTCCGCGGCCGGTTCCGCGCCCTCGGCGGCGCCCTCCACCGCGCCGGCCTCCGGGGCGGCTTGCGCGGCTGCGGGGCGAACCACGGCAAACGGCGCGCTCGCCCGCGCAGGGGCCACGCTGGCCGGTTGCAGGGGCGGCGCCGAGCTCGCCACGGGCGGCGGCGGAGGCATCGTCGGCTTGCGCGTGGGCGTCGTCATCGAGACCGGCGGAGGGTTGACGGAGGGCGCGGACGTCCCCGCGGGCGTGGGCAAAAGGCTGCCCAAGGAGTCCGGTGGCGGAGGCACGCCCATGCGCGGCACGCGCGGCGCGCGCAGCGAAGAAAGGTCGGGCTGGCGATCGGAGTCGGCGATGGTCACCTCGACCTCGACCAAATCGGGCTCCGGATTGGACTCGGGGGCCGCGAAGATTTCGTCCGAAATGTCCACGGCCCGCAGCTCTTCGCGCGCGCTCGACAGATCGCGCGACGTCTGATCGAGCCGGTCAGCGAGCACCCCCAAGAGCTGCCAGAGCAGCTTGACACCCAGCTCGTGCTCCTTGCGCAGGATCTCGAAGAAGTCGCCACGACGAATCGCGATCAGATCGCACGCCTCCACACTCACCGCGCTCGCCGAGCGGGGCAACGCGCGGATCAACGCCATTTCGCCGAAATGCTCGCCGGGCCCCACATCGGCGAGCACCGCACCACTGCGCCGCACCTCAACGATCCCGGTCAACACGATGAAGACCTGATCGCCCTCCGAGCCTTCGGTCACGATCGTCTCGCCCGCGGCGAACGAGAGCAGCTCCGCGACCTGCATCACGCGTAGCAGCTCGCGCTCGGTCAGCCGCGAGAACAGCGGCATTTTCGCCAGGGTTTCCAGGGTCAACGCGAGCAGCTTGCCGCGATCGCGATCGACCGTGTCGCCCTCGCCGAGGCGCACCAACACCGCCGTGATGTTGTCTTTCCCGCCCTTGTGATTCGCGAGATCGATGAGCCCGCGCGCGGCGACCTCGCCGTTCTCTTCTTCGAAATATTGTTCGAGCTCGGCGGGGTGCGCGATGTAGCCATGGAGACCGTCGCTCGCGAGCAGGAATTGGTCTTGGGGCAGCACCTCGAGCGTGAGCGTGTCGACCTCGACCCGCTCGTAGACCCCGACGGCGCGCGTGATGGCGTTTTTCTGCGCGACCTTCTCGATCTGCTCGCGCGTCAACTTGCCCCGCTTCACGAGCTCGTTGATGACCGTGTGATCCTCGGTCAATTGCCGCACGCGCCCGTCCCGCAAGAGGTAGATGCGGCTGTCCCCCACATGCGCCATGAACGCCCGGGATCCCGCGATGAGCAGCGTGGAGAGCGTGGTGCCCATGCCGCGGCGGTTGGCATCCGCGCGCGCCTCTTCGTGGATGCGCGACGAAGCGCGCTGCACGGCGCCTTCGAGGACGGAGAGGATCTTCTTGGCCGCCGCTTGCCCGTCGTCGGCGCCCGAGGCGAAGGCTTCGACGAGCTCCCTTTGGTTTTTTACTTCTTCGTGAACGATGCGCACGGCGAGGGCGCTCGCGACCTCCCCGGCCGCGTGCCCGCCCATGCCATCGGCCACCACGAACAGCGCAAGCTTGCGATCAACGAGGTAGTTGTCCTCGTTGTGCTCACGCACGCGCCCGGGGTCGGTGACGGCGAAAAAACGAATTTGCTCCGAGAGCCCCATGGGCGCCGGGAGGCTAACACGCACGGCCGGAGGGGCGTACGACTGTCCGAGATCTCCTCGGCAGCGGTGGTACGGTGGGCTCGAAACCGTCCATGGAGACCACCACCCCCAAGGCCCGCGCCCAAGCCCTCCTCGCCCAGGGCGACCTCGCCGCAGCCGTCGACGCGCTGCGCGAGGCCGTCGCCGTCGATCCGGACGACGACACCGCTCACGGTCTGCTCGGCACCGCGCTGCTCGCGACGGGCCGCGTCGACGAGGCCATCGAGGCCTTGCG
>CAYLJT010000240.1:0-10522 GCA_964383995.1 uncultured Polyangiaceae bacterium | reverse complement strand
GGTGGCCCTTTGGAAATAGACGCCGGGCCCACACGAGCTGAATCAAGACGAGCACGAACGACAGTCCGGAGGTCACGCGGTGGGTCAGCTCGATCAGCGTCGCGATGCTCTCCGGACGGTGCAAAACTTCGCCGTTGCAGGTCGGCCAGTGGCTACCGCAGCCCGCCCCCGAGCCCGTGGCGCGCACGTACGCCCCCCACAAAATGACCGCCAACGTGGCGACGAGGGTCGCTAGGGAGAACTGGCGAAAGCGCGTGGGTAGAGGCATGGCGGGGGGCATGGCGGGGGGCATGGCGAGTTGGGCGTCAAACGAAAGCCTGCCCGCGGGCTTGACGGCGCTGGATATAGCTGAGGAAATGGGGCATGCGCACGAGCTTTGCCGCGTCGATGTTGACCCTTTCGACCATCGTCGCCTGCGCGGCAACCCCGGACAGTAGCAGCGGCACCGCGGCCAGCACGTCAAGCTCGGCGACCAGCACCAGCACCAGCGCCACGACCAGCAGCGCGACCACCACCACCAGCTCGTCGGATGCGTCGACGGGCACGGGAGGCGCAGGCCAGGGCGGCGAAGGCGGTGCGGGGACCGGGGGCATGGGCCAGGGAGGCCTTGGGGGCATGGGAGGGGGAGGTCAAGGGGGCGCAGGCGGCGCCGAATCGCCCACGCTCTTCGCGCTGTTCGGGGCCGGACCCGGCGCAGCGACGCACACCGCGTGGTTCTCGGAGAGCGGCGGGTGGAGCGTGACGGCCTATCCAACGGTGTTCACCGACGCGGGGGCCGCGACAGGCCTTCAGGGCGGCGGTGTGGTGCTCGCAGCACGCCAGTCTACGCTCGACGCGCTCGACGACTTGGTGCTCGGCGCGAGCTACTCAGGCGGCGCTTTCAGCGGCTTTTCGACGCTGGGTGCCAATGTGTTCACGGCCGGCAGGCCCGCTTTGGCGGGGGTGATCGACACAGCCGACCTGTTCTTCCTAGGCAAGGACAACAAGCACTATGTCAGTCTGTTCTCGCTGGGTGGCTTTGGCGCCCCGGGCTCGGTCCCCGCGGGAAATGTCGGTGTTCAAGCCTTCGGGCCGAGCCCGGCTTCGGCCGCGACGGAGGGCGTGGCGACCTACGCCGCATACGCCGGGGACGACGCCCATATTTATTACGTGAGCAAAGCGTCCCCCGGGAGCGCGCTCACGACGTCGTCGCAAGTGCCGACGAGCCTCGTGAAGAACAACCTACCTCCGGCGGTCGTCGCCGACGGGGCGAACAAGGTCTATTTCTTCTATGTGCGGCAGAGCGACGCCGTCATTTGCTATGTGACACTCACCTTCCCCCAGGTGACCTTCGGCCCCGAAACTGCCATTTTCGCGAACGCGATCACACAAACAGCGGTCGCTGCCACGCTGTCTTCCACAGGCGATATCGTGGTGGCTTGGCGCGGTTATAGCGACGACGGTGTGTTCTTTTCTCGCGGTGACAGCGCCGGCTTCAGCGCCCCTGCCGCGGCCGATCAGCCCGGTCAAACCACGAGCGCGCCCGTGCTCACGCGCGGCGCGGGCGGCAACGACGCCGAGCTGTTCTACGTGATCGGTAGCTCCACCGTGCAACACGGACGCCTCCTCGGCAGCACATGGGCACTTTCGCCCATTTCTATGGGGCCGAGCGCCACATTTGTTGCCGGAGCTACACTGTACTAGACTGCCCCACAATGACCGACGAAGCCGAGCTGGAGAAGCGTGGGGCGCGCCTAGCGGCGGCGGGCGCCGTCGGCGCGAGCGTCGCGCACGAGCTGCGAAACGCCCTCGCGGTGGCCGAGTCGGCCTTGTATTTGGCGCGGCGCGACGTGGATGACCGGCCGCGACTGCTGCGCCACCTCGACCGGCTGGGCTTGGAAATTCGCAAGGCCCACGGGGTCATCGGCTCGGTGTTGGGCCTGGCCCGTGGGGAGCCCGTGCAATGCGAGCACACGCGGCTGTCCGACCTCGTGGACGCCGCGCGCCACGCCCTGGTTTTGCCGACGAACGTCACCTTCCATGTGGCCATCGTGCCCAGCGATCTGACCATCTTTTGCGACGCGATCCTCGTCGAGCGCGTGTTCTCCAATTTGTATCTGAACGCCATCGAAGCCCTGCAAGGCCGCGGCAGAGGCTCCATCGTGACGCGCGCCTGGCGCGGCGAACAACGCACCTATTTGGAGGTCGAGGACGACGGCCCGGGGCTCGATCCCAAGGTGGCGGACCACGTGTTCGAGCCCATGGTCACCGGCAAAAAAGAGGGCACGGGGCTTGGCCTGGCCCTCTGCCGCACGATCGTCGAGGCCCACGGCGGCGAGATCACTGCCACCCAGGGGACCGGGTCCGGCTCGGCCTTTCGCATGTGGCTGCCCGGCTGAACGGGTCAGTCGCCGTCGTCGGTCCAACGCTCCAATTGCCGTCGATCGCGCTTCGTCGGCCGACCCTTGATGATCGGCACGGGCCCCGCGGACAGGGCCTTTTCTTCCTTCGCGGCGGCCCGTCGCGCGATGGAGCCTGCCGTTTCTTCGTACAGCTTTTGGGCCACTTCGGCGGGGCCTCGGCGCTCGGACACGCCCTTGACGATCACGACCTTTTCGACGTCGCCGAGCTGCAGCGTGACGACCTCGGCGAGGTGCACCGCGCGGGCGGCCTTCACGCGCTCTCCGTCGATGAGCACGCGACCGTTATCAATGGCAGTTTGCGCGAGCCCCCGGGTCTTGAAAAAGCGCGCTGCCCAGAGCCATTTGTCGATGCGAATCCGCTGCGGCGCGGGCGTCGTGTCCATCGGGGCAGAAGCTTAGTCGCTCGCAGGCCGACCCGGCGTACGAAAAGATCCCACGGCGCGGGATCACCGGACTACCCTCGCCGCCCATGAAAACCGAGGCGATGGTCCTGGATCGGCACGGTGGCCCCGAGGTCTTGGAGCGGCGCGCCATCGACGTGGCGGAGCCCGGCCCCCGGGAGGCCCTGGTGCGCGTCCACGCGGTGGCGATGAACCACATGGATTTGTGGGTTCGGCGCGGAGGACCGGCGTTCAAGCTCGACTACCCGCACCGCCTCGGCTGCGACATCGCGGGGGTCGTCGAGGCCGCGGGGCCCGGCGCCCGGGGCCCCGGCGTGGGCCGCCGCGTGATGTTGCAACCGGGCCTCTCGTGCGGCGTTTGCCAGGCTTGCCTCGCGGGGCGCGACAACCTTTGTCGCAAGTACAAAATCCTCGGGGAAAACGCGAACGGCGGCTACACAAGGCACATCGTCGTGCCCGACGTCAACCTGCTCGACATTGGCGACATGCCTTTTGCGGAGGCGGCCACACTGCCCCTTTGCTCGATGACAGCGTGGCAGATGGCCCACGGCAAAGGCCAAGTGCGCACGGGCCAAACGGTCGTCGTCCACGCGGCGGGGAGCGGCGTTTCGACCTTCTTGATCCAGCTCTGCAAGCTCGCTGGAGCGCGCGTCATCGCCACCACGACGAGCCCGGACAAGGCACCACGCGCCAAGGCGCTCGGCGCCGACGAGGTCATTGTGACAACGGAGGTCGACTATGTGGGCGAGGTCAAGAAGCTCACCGGCAAGGCCGGCGCGGACATCATCTTTGACCACGTGGGAGGCGAGCTGTTCGAAAAGGCAATAAGCGCGGTCGGCTGGGGCGGTCGCATCGTGACCTGCGGCGCGACGGCCGGTTTTGCCGCAAAAATCGACCTTCGACAGGTGTTCTTTCGGCAAGTCGAGATCCTCGGTTCCACGATGGCATCGAAGGGCGACCTCGCCGCGCTCATGCCGTTGTTCACGGCCGGGAAGGTGCGCGGTCAGGTGGACAGGACCGTCTCGCTGTGGGACGCCAGACAGGCCCATGAAGCCCTCGAAGGGCGCAAGGTGTTTGGCAAAGTCGTCTTGGAAGTAGACTGAGAGGAGGCCGGGATGAATCGCAAATCCATCGGCTGCATGGCAGTTCTTTTGGGCACCTTGGCGGCCTGCGGCGCCGCGGAGGAGACGCCCCAAGTGCCTATTACGGTCGCCGCGCCGACGCCCGTGGCTGCCTGTTTGACGTTTGTGATCGAAGACCAGCGGCCCGCCGGGGAGAACGAGTACGAGCGCCGTATCCGCGCGGACGTGCGAGAGGCCTTCGAACAGGAGCTGACCCGGGCCGGGTTCACGGTGGTCTACAACGACAGTTACCCGCACGACGCCGTGCTCCGCCTCGCGACCCAACCTGGGTCGGCGGTGGCCGAGGGCGCGCACGTGGAGTCGGTGCTCTCGGTCGATGGCGAGCTGGGGCCCGTCACTCAAATTCGCGCGGACGCGCTGCAAAAGTCCCAAACATACGCCTACGACGTGGGCAAACGGCTGGTCGACGCCCTGTTTCAGAAGCCCGAGCTGGGCTCCTTTGCGCGCGAGCTGCGCCGGCCCAACGCCGAGCGCGTGGAAGCTCGCCTGGTGGCCGAGCACCAGGCCGCCGTCGAGAAGGCCCTCCAGGCGGGCCCTGAGCCGCCGCCCCCCGCGCCCTCGCCGACCCCGGTAGCCGCGCCCGTGGCCGCACCGCCCCCGGGACCCGCGCCGTTTCTCGCAGGCGACGCCCAGCCCGCGTCCTACGCGATCGTCGTGGGCATCGGTCAATACGCCGATGGGCACACGGCGCCCGGCGCGCGGGCCGACGCCGAGCGCTTCGTTCGCCTCGCCAAGACCACCCTGGGCGTCCCCGAAAAGCAGATCACCCTGGCCGTCGACGAGGGAGCCCGCCGCGCGGACATCGAAGCCCTCGTCTCGTGGATGAAGCTCGGATCCATCGCAGGATCGCGCATCTACGTGTTCTTCAGCGGCCTCGGCTTCGCGCGCCAGCACGGCCCGACGTTCATCATGCCCTTCGATGCCGACGCGAAATCCCCCGAAAAGAGCGGTTTGCGGCTGTTCAGCTTGCTCCACACCCTGAGCGCCACCCGCGCCAAAGAGATCATCGCCTTCGTCGACACCTCGAACGCCGGCGTTGGCGCCCGCTCCACGGGCGTGCCCGAAGGCGGCACGACGACGCGCGCGCGCGACGAGGAGGTGCCCCCGCGCGTGACGTTGTTTCTCGGCGCCGGCAACGGCGAGGTCGCGGGCGCGACCCCCGACGGCAAGGCCGGCCTGTTCTCGAGCTACCTGCTCTCGGGCCTCGGCTACGGCCACGCGGACCTCGACGGCGACGGCCAGATTGTGTGGAACGAGCTCGCTTCGTGGGTGAAACCGCGCGTCGCGCGCGACGCGAAGAAGGCGGGGCAAGCCCAGGATCCGTGGTTCAACGACGGCGCCAGCGCCACGCCCGGCTCGCGCCTCGTGCTCGCCTCGGGCCTACAAACCTTTTGAGCTCAAACGACCCGCGTTACGCGAGGCGCTCACTCGACGAAATCACGACGTCGGCGGGCGGGCTCACGGCGTACGACAGGGCGAGCACCTCGACCAACACCACGCGGTAGACGCGCTGCACGTCGTCGACGTCGACCTCGGAGGTCGTGGCTTCGAGGGCCGCGTCGAGGTGCTCCTGCACGAAGCTGATGACGTGCGGCTGCTCCATGCCCACGACGTCATCGGACTCGAGGGCCTCGGTGGGGTCGCCGCGGCGCAGCTCTTCGTCGAGATCGAGGGCCTCGGTGACCCCCTCGATGGCCATCGCGGTCACCTCGCCGAGGGCTGTGCCGAAGGTGGTGTCGAACGCGAGCCAGATGGTGAGCGTGAGAAAATAGCCTAGCGCTAGCGCGGTTTCGTCGAGCGGGCGGCTGAGCAGCTCGCCCACGTGCGTGGAGAGCGCGGGCTGGGTCTGCTCGAAGCGTGAGAAGGACTCGGTCAGCTTCTCGCGCGCGGCGGCGTCATCGCTCGAAAGCTGCGCCTCGACCTTTTCGAGCGTCCGCGCGGAGACTTGCGCGAAGGTCGGGACCGGCGCGATGGCTGCGGAGCGTACCCACACAAGACGCAAGCTAGCCCATCGAATCACCTGAATCGATGGGCTAGGAAACTCGCAGAGCGAATTTCGCTCTTGCCTCAGCGGCAGCGGTTCACGGCGCCGCGATGGTGCGAACGCTGGCCGCCGGCACCCAACCTTCGAGAGAGCCCCAGCGCACGTGCACATTGGCGCCGCGACGCTCGGACACCTCGACGGACGCGGCCTCGGGGATGGGGTCGTTGCCCTTCGTGGTCCCGAGCTCGTCGGTGACGTGGGCCTCCGAGACCACCACCACGCCCTGGCGCGTCGTGTCGCGCAGGTGGCGGGCCCCGGCCGTGATCGGGACCAAGAGCACGAGCGCCCCCGCGGCCATCGGTGTGAGCACGCTGCCCGCCACGTGGAGGGCGCCCTGGCGACGCCGCAAAACGAGGGCGATCGCGAGGACCAGCGAGGCGACGAAGGACGCGATGCTCCAGGCGCGAACCGAGAGCAGGCCGACCAGCGTGCGATCGATGGAGGGCCGCGACTGCAGCACCTCTTTGCCTTGCTTGGCCCTGCGCCGCGCGACTTCGGCGCGCACCGCATCGAGGGCCGCGCTCGCCTCGCGGTCGTCTTCGCGCAGCGCGAGGGCCTCCGCAAAAGCCGCCGCGGCGCGCCCCAAATCGCCCGGTCGATCGGCCCCCGCGCGCACCCGCGCCACGTAAGCGAGGCCCCGATCGAAGCTCGCGTCGGGGTGCACGAAGCCCCGATCGCCGAGGGCTTCGAGCTCGCTGATCGCAGTAGAAAAGTCGCCCTTTTTCAGGGCTTCGACGCTGCGCTCGAAGGTCACCTGGGGCTCCTCGGCGGCCGCCGCCAGGGGCTCGGCTCCCACCCAGACCAAGGCCCCGACAAGGGCGAGCGCAGCGACCCGCACAGCCGTCACGCGCGACCCTTCGCGCGCTCGAGGGCCCGCACGATCGCCTTCGCCTCCGCCACGAGCGCCGGGCCCTCCGCGCTCTCGCCCGGCGCAAAGCGCAGCGCGTCGCACCGTTTGAGGACCAACGAAATGCGCGCGGCGAGCTCGGCGGGCACGCCTGTCTCGGACAAAGCCGCTTCGAGGTCGTCGAGGAGCACGCCGCGGGACTTGAGGTCGGTCGCGTCTTCCACGGCCAAATGCAGCGCCCGATCCAGGCTCGCCGCGGTCTTGCCGAGGTCCTCGGCCGCGGCGTGGCCCTCGGCCTCGGCGATCGCCTTCGCGACGAGAGCGGAGGCGCTATCCCGGCGCTTCGCGCGCCGCTCTTTGAGCCCCGAGGCTGCCCGCGCGCCCACGGCGAACAGACCCAAGGCGAAGGGTGGCGAGCCCAACAGCAGCCACAGCCCGCTGCCCTCCACGAGGTCCTTCGGCGCCGCCGCGTAGGGCGCGAGCTCGGCGCGGGGCGAGCCGATCAAGGCGAGCGGGTCGGTGGTCGCCTCGGGCTCGGCCGGGGCCGCTTTTGTCTCGGACGGCGCGGGAGCCACCTTGGAGGGCGTGACCTCGACGGTGCCGAGCGTGGTGGACGCCACCTGATAGCGCTTCGCGTCCGGGTCCCAATACGGGAGGTCGATGCGGCCGAGATCGACCGTGCCCGCGCGGTGCACGCGCACGACGTAGCCAAACGATCGCCAGCCGGAGATTTGCCCGCCGCCGGGCTCCAAATGCTCTTTCTTCTCGGGGTCGAGCCACTCCACATCGGTGGTCGCGGGCACCGCGAGCGTCTGCGGCAAGTTGCCCTTACCGGTGACCTTCACGAGCACCGCCACGCTGCCGTCTTGCTCGACGCGGCGCGGCTCGACGAGCGTGCTGATCGCAAACTGTCCCACGTCCCCGAGCTGGTAGCCCGGCGGACGGCCCGCCTTCGGAGGCTCGGTCACGCGGATGACGAAGTCCTCGGTGCGCCGCTCGATCTCACCGCCCCGGCCCCGGCGCATGAGCTTTTGGACGTAGGAGCCGGTGTGCAAATCCCCTGTTTTTACCGGGAAAAGCGCGATTTTATCGATGAGCTTGGCGCGGAAGCGTTGGTCCCCCGCGGTGGTGATGATGACCGGCTCGGCGTCCGGATCTTTGAGCAGCGGCTCGCGCAGAAAGTCGGACAGCGGCGCGGTGCGCACGGCCACGACATCGAAGAGATCGCGCGAGTACGCGTAAAACGAGATCGTGACCTGTTCGCCGATCACGGCGCTCTTCTTGTCGACCGTGGCGTGCAGGAAGACGTCGTTGAAAGGCGCCTGCGGCAGAGCCAAGCGCTTGTCGATGCTGTCGTCGTCGGGGGTGTCCGCAGGCCAGGCGTCGTCGAGCGGCGACGCGCCGAAGGGCCATGGAAAATTGGGGCCGCCGGGCAACAGAAAACCCCCTTGGCGCTGCGGTTTTCGAGGCTTTTTGCCGACGCCCACGACGGTGACCTCGACGGGATTTCCGCCGAGCCGCCGACCCATCCATTGCACGGTAGGCGAAGGGATCTTGAGCTTGCCCTCACGGGTGGGCGTGAGGAGCCACAGGGCGCTGACGCCGACGCTCGACGTGGACACGCCGTTGACCCAGCTCATGTTCGTTTGCGTCGTGACGCGGGGACCTTCGAGGGTGACGCCCGCGGGCGCCTTGGCCGCGGGATCGGTGGGGACCGGCGCGCCCTGCGCCACCATCGCTTTGATCTGCAACGAAAAGGCCTCGCCGACCTCGACGATGTTGCTGCTCACATCGACGCTCACCGTCGGGTCGGCCCATTGCGCGTGGGCCCCTTCGGGGTCCACCCAAAGGCCCACCGACGCCCCCGCGGCGAGCGCCAACCACGCGGCAAAACAAGCCGATCGCAGCACGCGCCTCGGCCTCATTTGTCCTCCATGGTGCGGCCCCGTCGCAGCCCCGCCTGGTTCTTCGCCTCCTGTTCCTGGTAGGTCGGCGTCTCTTCGAGGCGATCGAGGGTGCGATCGTCTTGCATCATTTCTTGGGGAGGCTCGGGCTCCTCGGGCTGGGGCTCGGAGGGGGGAGGCTCGGCCCCCGCGTCGGCGCCACCGTCGTCGCCACCATCGGCGCCACCGCCGTCGTTGCCCGCGTCGTCATCACCGCCGCCATCGTTGCCCGCGTCTTGACCCGCGTCTTGGCCCCCGTCGTCGCCACCGTCATTGCCGCCGTCGTCGCCGGCATCTTGGCTCGCGTCGTCGCTCGCGTCGTCGGCGTCGGGCTCGGCGTCGTTGCCCGCGTCTTTTTGTTCTTCGATGCGACGCAGCGCGATGGCGCGGTTCCACGCCGCGTCGCGCCCGATCAAGTCGCTTGCGGCGTCTTCGGGCACGCCGGGGATGAGCGCCAGGGACTGATCGTAGAAGGCCACCGCGTCTTCGTAGGAAGAGCGCAAAAATTCGAGATTTCCGGCCAAATAGAAGGCCCGCGCGCGAAGCTCGATGGGCACGTTGGGATCGTTGGCGATGGCCCGCGTGACGAGCAACGCACAGTTGATCTGCACGCTTCGTTTCGCGGACAAGTCCTCGGCCGCGGGATCATCGCCCGGAGAGTCTTCGTCACCAAAACGGTGCCCGAAGGTCTCGCCGATGGAGAACAACGTGAGGCCGAGATCGAAGGCCGCATGGGGCCGCTCATTGACCTTGGGGGGCGCGCCAAAACCGACCTCCGCGCAGGGGCCGGTGCCCAAATATTCTTCGAGCAACGCGGCGGCATCGCCCGCCTGACCCGCGTCGAGCGCCGCGAGGGCCTCTTCGACCTCGGGCGCGTTGCGCTCGAAGGGCTTCGCGGGATCCCAGCCGCAACCCATGGAAAGCCGCACGACGCCGGCCAATAGACCGAAGGTCGCGACGACGATGCCGACGCGCACGAACAGCTTCGATCGCAGCGCGCGCTCACGCTTCACGGCGCACCTCCGAGAGACCCCGTCGTCGCGGCGGTGGCGGCGGCTCGCGCTTGAAGACGCGCTTCTTCGCTTCCGCGATGAAGGTCTCGGCGATCAGCAAAAACACCGCGATTCCAAGGGGGATTTGGTAGACGTCGGCGTGAACGCTCTCGACCCGCTCGCCGAGCTCGCTCTTCATTTGGCCCTTCAGCTCCTCGGCGATGGTGTCGATGCCGGTGGTGCCCTTCTCGGCGCGCACCACACGTCCGCCGGGCGTCGCCGCAGCCACATCACCGAGCTGCTTTTCGCCCTGGGCCGAGAGCTCGGTAGTGAGGGGTCGTCCCTTGCGGTCTTTGCGCCAGCCCACGACGCGCCCGTCTTCGGCGACGTCGGGGATGGGCTCGGGGGTGCGGCCGCCGATTTGCACGACGTGAATCGTGGTGCCTTCCGAGCCGATTTGCCGCGCAACGCTGACCGGATCGCCTTCGAGATCTTCGCCGTCGGTGACGAGCAAAATCACACGGCGGTGATCGGCGCTCTTGGGGTCGCGCTTCAAGAGGTCGTTGGCTTGGCTCAACGCGCGCGCGATGGCGGTGCCGCCGACGGGCATGTCGTTCGGATCGAGCTGCCGCAAAAACTGCGAAATGGCCGACGAATCGGGGGTGAGCGGGAAGCCCATCGGCTCCCCCGCGAAGGCCACGGCGGCGAAGCGCGCCCCCGAGAGATCCTTGACCAGGCGATAGATCTCGAC
>CAYLJT010000239.1:0-10535 GCA_964383995.1 uncultured Polyangiaceae bacterium | reverse complement strand
ACACCAGCCCGATGGAGGACGTCCAAACCTGCCACCACGCCACCCAGCACGCGCAGCGCACGCCGTGGGGAGCAGGCAAGGTTACTGCGAGCAAGGGACGCGGCAACCGAGGCCTTGAGCGAGCCACCATCGACCCGTTCCAGGGCCAACCAAGGCAAGTCGACCCCGGCATGGGACCACGAGCCGAGGTCGAGCAAACCGACCAGGTTGGGGCAAGTCCACGCGCCCGCAGGTGGTTGAGCGCCATCCATTCTTTCTGCGCGACGAGCCGCGCTTCGACGGGGGAGCCACGCACGAAGGAAGGTCGAAACACCTTGAGCGCCAGGGGCTGGTTGGCGTCGTCCGCGGCGGCGAAGACCAGAGCCTGGCTGCCCTCGCCGAGCAGCGGTCCGATCTGATACGCCCGTGGTCCTCTCCCCTGAAGGCGCGCGCCTTGGAGGGAAGCGATGAGCGTTGTATCGGCGGCGTCGGTCACGGTAGAAAGGGGGAGGATACGCAGGGAAGGCGGGGGTGGGAAAAAAACGTCGAGGGCCTGCCGTGGAAGACGACGTCGGACCTAGATCTGGATGATCGCGGATGAGTAGGAAGCCACCGTCTCGTCGTGTGTCAAAAGCACAAGCGGCTCTTCCAATGCTTGAGCGACCAGCAAGCGATCGAACGGGTCGCGGTGAATTGTGGGCAACTGGCCCACGCGACGGGCATGAGCCCACGTTACCGGCAATTCCAAGAAGCCCGACTGATGAAAATAGGTGGCCGCCTCGGATGCACTGCAAGGGATGTCGCCGCGGGCAAGTGCGTGTTTTATGGCGATCTCCCAGATCGACGCGCTGCTCACATAAACCCGCGTGCCGCCGGATAGGAGCAGTGCCCGCGCAGAGCTGCTCAACTTTGGGTCATCCACGATGGCCCACAGCGCCACATGGGTGTCAAGGAGCAGGCGCACGCGTGCTGTCCTCAAACAAAGCGAGCAGCTCTTCGTTGCTCTGGTCGATCGACGCAGGAACCACAAAGCGCCCGCGCGCGACACCGAGGCGCACCGTGGGCTGAGCAACTGCGGGCACAAGCCGGGCGACAGGTTCGCCGTGGCGCAAGACAACGACTTCGTGCGCCGCCCGGGAGGTGATGACCTCAACCAGGTGGGACAGCGTTGCATTGGCTTCATCCTGTGAAATATCCAACTCGATGCGCGTGGCCGCTAGCCGCAAGGCGGGCCCAAGTAGCTCCAGGCGCAGGGCTTTGGCACGCCCAGCCCGCGCCCTATCGCCGTCAATGTGCGGCCAGACCTGCATGAGAGTCAGCGAACACGTCGAAATCATCAGCTCCCCCCGGTCTTCCCGATGCGAAGCGCCGAACGGACCTTCATGACGTCCGGGGTCAAGACGAGGTCCCCTACCCGCGTAAATATCTGCTGCATCTCGCGAATTTCGCCGACTTGCTCAAACATCTCTGGGGTCAACATCACGCCGAAAAGCTCCCGTGCGGACGCGACGATCGATTCGATTCCCTCGCTGCACCGGTTGATGAGCGGCACAAGCGCAGGGAAGTCCTTGCGGCGTCGAACATAGTAGGCACATCCCGCTGCTACGTCGTTCCGATCGGACGTCATGACCAGGAACGGCCGCGTCTTCCAGTGTCCGTCAGGAGTGTTCCAGGTTGGTGGATAGCCAACGGGCAGCGCTTCGCCACTACCCAGATGCGAGAGCAACGTCAGCATCTCGTCCGCGAAGCCAAAAAGCCCAGGCGGTAGATCGATGACGACATCCATCAGCCCAGGGATCTGCTTGCGCATGCCCTCGATCAGCCAGCTCATCCGACGAATCCAGGCGTGGCGCTCTTCGTAGTAGAGCCAGCCAAGCGCGATGCCGACGTCGCGATCGAGAGGCGAAGACGGCACGTACAACACCCCGTCGTCCTGCTCGTGCTGCCAGAGGACCGTCGCTATTTCGCACTCTTTGTACTGCAGCGTCGTTGCATCTCCACAGTCGTGCGTGAGCGCGTCGTTCAGAAAGGCCGGGGGCGGCGGAACCGTCGTCCACGAGAACGCCGCCCGGGCCCTACGAAGCTCAAGTGTCGCCGCGCGGTCCAGGTAGCCCGTCGGCGGGGCATTCAGGTTGACCGTGCCATTGTCGCGAAGAGTCACCTGGGGTGCGCACAAGCGCAAACCATCGGCGAGCGATGTCCCGGTCAGGTCCGCGTCGATGAGCACACAGGTACGCCCTTCTGCCGCGAGGAGCTTGGCGCAAGCGACGGACAGGCTCGACTTGCCTACTCCCCCCTTGGCCGAGCAGAAGGCGTAAATCGTTTGCGTAGAACCACTCACGTCAGCCACGTTACCTCAGCCCGAGGGTGTTGAGAAGGGAGTTTACGCGACGATCCTCAAGAAATGGAGGCCGCGCAGCCAACCTGCGGAGCGTTTGGTTCGCCGCGTTTACCGCGGCACGATCGCGACTGACCATCATGACGCGTCCGAGGGCCGGCAGGAGATCGGCGGCGTCCACGCCGGCGGCCGTTGCTGCAGCAACGATCGCCTCGGTTTCGGCCTCCATCCGGTCTGGATGTGAAACAGCGAGCCCTTCCAGATAGTGGGCCAAGGCATCGATGGCCTGGGGAGACGCGATGTTCTCAAGCAGCAGGGCGCGAACCTCGGCTTCGAGGGCGCTTTCGCCCGAGGCAAACAGCGCCGTGAGCCCCCGCCACCGCCATTCCGATGCGTGGCTTTCCTCGGGGCCGCTCACGTTCCGCAGCCATTGCAAGAACACGCGGCGTGCTTCGTCCTGAAGGCGGCGGGGCTCCCTGAACGCGGCTTCGAGGATGCGTGCAGCCACGAACCACGGTGCGTGGTTGAGGTCGTCCGGAGACGACGGAAGGTCGAGCAGCCAGCGAAGTTGGATCGCATCGGGAAGGTCGAAGAAGGCACCACGTCGGAGGGTAAGCAACGCGTAGAGAGCCAGGTCGGGAACCGTCCCCGGGCCACGCCAATCGATCTTGGATGGCTCCGCCCCCAAGCGCCGAACCTGATGTTCGATTGCGTTGAGGGAGCGGGATGCCAGCTCCGCCAGAAGCTCTTCCAAGGCCGGCGAAGACACACTGAGCAAGGTCTCTAGCCGTTCGCCCTCGGGCAACGACGGCACGATTTCTTCGGCCACAGCTATTGCGTAGAGGACAACGACCAAGCGGTAGTCGATACCGTCCTTCGGGGAGAACGCTAGGGGAGCGAGCAGGTCAGTAACGGGTTGTTCCAGGTTCGGCGGCGGGACCCGGCCACGCAGCGCTTCGAAGGTTGGGCTTCGGTCCTGGAGCGGAATACGCTCCATCTGGGTGCAGAACCAAGAGTGTAGACGGTAGGTAAGCCAGAGGCGGTTGCGGTAGTCGATTCCAGTCGGCTGGGATAGAGCGTTCACGATTCGATCTGCAACGCGCAACAGCCCGGGCTCGATGTCCGAAAGTGTCGAGCGGGGAAGTTCACCCTTGGTCGGGGGCTTGGTCGGCGTACCGTTGGAATCGGACCTCTTTTCGGAAACCTTGTCGCTTTGGAAAACGGAGCGCAGAACAGAGGTCAGCCGCTCCGGCAGCTCGGCGCGAAGGTCGATGAAGCCTCGACCCAGGGCAACCCGGGGCCTCCGAGCGGCAGCCGCGCGGAGAAAGAATATCGCGGAGCTCAACCGTCCAGCCGATACCTCGTCGGGATGATCCAGGTGCTCCAGAGACCGCTCGACTTCGTGGACGTAGAATTCCTCGCCAAACTTCAAACGCTCCCCGAGCAAGGCCGCGGCAAGGAACCCGGGCTGTTCCATGGCTTGCTGTGCTAGGTACCAATGATCACCCAGCGCTGCCCAGGCGCCGTTTTGGGCAAGTCGCAAACGCAGGGCGTCTGAGACAGATCCGACCGGCAGCGAACCAGGTTCGCTCAGCATCGCGCGCAGCGCTTTGATCCCCCGAGGAAAGCCTATCAGCGTGAAGGCTTCCCAACGCGCATATACGGTGGGATCTTCACGCACGAGACGCCAAGGCGCGAGGACCGCCCGACGAGCGACCTTGCGACGGCGCTCCTCATCCCCGGGGCTCTCCGCGAGCGCCTTCAAGCGATGGTAAGCTCGACCGTCGTGCTGTAGCTGTAGCTCGGCAAGCTGAAGCGCGGCGGAGGCTGCAAGGTCCGTCGATATGCGAAGAAGAATAGCCTCCGAGGGCGCTTGGACTTGAACGGAATAAGCACCTTGCGCGATCGGAAAACGCGACGCGTGGAGCTCCTCGCCCAGGGGGTCATCGACCTTCGCGAGTCGCGCTCCCGATGTGACAACGTCGTGCAAGCTGGCGGAGTGCTGTTGCGCTACTCTTTGCGAGCCAATGCCGAGAAGCACTTCTTGGAGCGGCGTATCTGCCCACGTCGCTGATAGGATGGCAGCGCCTCCCATCGCGTGCGTCAGGTTTGGTGAGACCTGGCTCTGAGGAATCGCGAGGAGGATAGGCGCCGAACGCTCCCGTGGAGGACCGCCAGGGCCAGACACCTCGTCCAGGTGCAGGAGCGCTTGGCGAATGCCGCGCGCGAACGCGGCCCGTCGCACGCTATCGGCACCTGCCCATTCACCAACCAACCTCCATAGACGACCGGCAAGGCTGTCGTCGGAAAGGCGTACCGTTGCGTTTCCCGTCTTCTCGAACGACGCACGCGGATCGGCCATCGCCTGGGCTGCCAAATTCGCAAGCAGGTTGTCCAACACCGCGCTTCCGGCCATCTCGTCGATTTTCTGGGCCCGGCTGAGCAAGATGGTCACCGAAGCCCGCATGTCAGCCGCCGACCAGGACAACTCGCCCGACGTTTCAGACGCCTCCGTTGTCCCACACGAGACCTGCCAGATGGCCTGGGAATACCTGCGCGCGATCTCCAGTTGCGCCTCGACGGTGCCCGCGTGATCCGGATCGCGAGCCATCCACTCTAGATGATCGAGGACGCGTTTGGGCTCCTCCGCCTTACTTGAGCTTCCGAAGCGTCGAAGAAGGCGCAAGATGCTCGTCGGCGTTAGTGCGTCCACGAAACCCAACTCTGCAAGACCTAGAAGCGCTCGCTCCGCTTCTGCACCGCCCAAGAGGGCCTGGGTCAGCTCGGGCAAGCCAACGACTCGTGGTGCAAGTTCGCGGTGCCGTCGGATCATCGTGACTGCTGCGTCTGGAGAAGACCAGGCCAGCCGAGCGACGGGATCGACCTGATAAGCTAGTCCCCCAGCCGTAAAAAAATCTGCAGTGAGAAGTAGAGAGTTTGTCTCGGACTCGAGCATCTTGAAGAAACCAAGGGCACCTAGGAGAGGATCGCGTCGAAGCTTGCGGTCATTCTCTGTATCGTTAGTTTCCTTCAAAGGAGGAAGATCAGGCACCTCCGGCCTCGCCCGGCGATCAATCCATCCTTCGGCGATACCCGTTCCTACCTTTCTATGAACGGACATGGCAAGGGCGGCTGCTTCTTGAGCGAAGCGATGTCCCTCCCGTTCTGAGCGCACGACGCCGTAGGCTTCCGGACCAACGAAAAGGCCACCGGGAACCAGCCTACCTAGCGCCGCAATCGCCCCTGCCTCGAAAAAGGCCATCAACGCTGGGTAGCCCAGGGCCAACCTTGCTGGCACGATCTCCAGCTCCGCCCGCATCGGAGCCTCGGGGGCCAGTTGTGCAACGAGGTCGGCGTGTTGCTCTCGGTCTACCAAACCGCGCGCCAGCAGGACATTCGCCAGCGCGTGTGGAGAAATTGCATCGGGGGCATCGTCGTCTACCAGTGGTAGGTTTTCGGCCTTGGCCCAGGCGGCGTCGGTTTGGTACTCGCTGGTCGGGATCGCGGGCGCTATGATGGACGCGTCTACAAGCAGCTCGATTAGCCGCTCCAGCCGCTCCAATGCGACGGGCTGTGTGCGCTGGGTAAGCTTCGCGGCGCCCTGTCCGATGCGCTGCACGATGTCCTCGAACAGCACGAGCTTGCCATCATCGCCCAGGGCAGCTCGCAATGGTTTCCAGAGCTTCAAGTGCTCCACGAGGAGCAGCTCCAGCTCGCCCACAAGGACTTTCTTGCCCCTGACGGAGCGCGCTTCCCTGGCATGAGTGACGGGAGCACTAAGCAGTCCGGCCTCTTTCTCAGCCCTCCGCACGAAATCCGCTAGGACGACCGCCCCGTGCCTGCCCGTCAGCGTACACAGGCTTTCGAAGGGGAGGTGTCCCGTTCTGTACGCCCGCGATACGGCCTTATGGAGGCGATGCCGGTCTTGAGCGTGGCGGACCACGTCGTCAATAGGCACAGCTTGTAGAAGTCCGTGTCGCGCGAGGCCGTCGTAGTCGATCGGAGGGACGTCGGCCGGAAAGCCGAGCGACGCGAGCAGCATGATGCGGAAATTCTCGGCCTGAGAATCGCCGGGGAACCGCTCGTGCAGCGCGGTTGCCACGGTACGGATTCGCTCACGCCGTTCTTCGTTGAATGCGGTGCCAACGCGTTGGAGCTCCGCGATTTCGTACAGCGCGGGAGGTCCGAGCTTGTTAATGTCAGGCGAGGTCCAGGCCTGCCACGCCAGATCAGCGACGCGTTCCAGCTCGCCCAACCGGAAGGCAAGCTTGGCTCGCTCTAGGTGGGCCTCCGGATCCTCCGGACGTGCCGCCAAATACCGCTCCCACAGCTCAGTCGCGCGTCCTGGTATTACACTCTCGGCAGCGGCCGCCATCGCGCGCAACACATGCGGCTGACGAACCGCACCTGGGGGGCGATCGAGTAGCTCAAGCTCTCGCCATGCTCGGGGCATGTCGCCGACGAAGGCGAACAACATTCCGAGCAACTGGCGGTAGCCTCTCGCGGGTAGCGCCGTCAACGCCTCCTCCGCGAACGGAATGGCCTCTCGGTATCGCCCAAGGCGTCCCAGCAGCTGCGCGGCAAGAAATGCAATAGGCGCGCGCCCCGGGAAACGGGCTGCAAGGCTGAGCGTGTCTTGAAGTGCTTCTTCGTTACGCCCCGCTGAGGCCGTGAGTTGTGCACATAGGAGCCCGCGCCGCCACGGGTGGCCCATGGCTGGCAGTAGCGCGAGCGCAGCTTCGATCTCGCCCTCTTCTGCAAGTGCTTGGGCCTGTACAAGGACAGGGCCATCCTCGAACAAGTCCTGTCGAGGAGAGTTGGAGTCCTCCGTCGTTTCGAGGTCCCGCAGGGCTTGCGCGGCGGCGTAGTCGTCTTCGGTCAACCGCGCCCAGAGGACCCTGAGGCGAAGCAGGGTCGGTCTGAGCCGCGAGGGGATAGAGAGAGAATTCAGCCGAGGAAGGCAGGGTTCCACGGTGTCCACGACGCGAAGTCGCGCAACGGCAGGAATTGGGTCTGCCCCCGAGATGTCCTCGAGTATCGTATGTTGGAGCGCCTCCGCGAGCAGCCAGAGCCCGTAGAGCATGAACAACGCATCTTCCGCGCAGTTGTCCACCAGCCACGCTGCGTGACGGGCCGCCTGCGCGAGGTCCCCTCGCTTGATGAGCTGCCGAGCCATGGCAAGACGCACAACGGCCGTTGCGGGCTCCTCTTCTGGAATGTCACCTTCAAGCGTGGCAAGGATTTGTTGCGCCTCCGCCAGTGCCAAGGCCGAATCTTCGGGCGACGCCACTTGTCCCCGCGGCACCAGGCGTCGGGCCCGGACAAGGTCGCCAAGCTGTGCGAGGGCCGAAGCTACCATGCAAGCACCGTTCAGCGATAGGTCACTTGCGTGCTCGTCGGCGACCCGAGACAGCGTCTCTTGAGCCTCCACGTTGTGCCCCAGGTTCAGAAGGCAAGAGCCCGCGTTCGCGGCCCCGAGAGCTGCTAACCGGCGCGGTTTGGGGTCGTTGGGGCTGAGGCGAACAAGCGATTCTGCCTCCTTTGCGATGGCCTCGTAAATCGCAAAGGCCCTTTCATAGTCCCGTTCGCGGAACAGAGCTTCTGCTGTCTGTTTTCTGGCCTCGAATTGACTCAAGACCTCTTCGGTGTAGATCGTCAACGTGGCGCCGACCGGCTCGCGCATGCGTTCGAGGGACGCTGCGTCGGCGAGCGAGTCTAGCCAGGGGGCGGCTTGGTCGTGCCGATCGAGCCAGATGGGCTGGAGCCCCTTTGCCGTTGCCCGGGCGCGCGCCTCCAAAGCGCTCAGCTCAAGCCAGAACGGACCCTTAAGCTTCGCGTCATAAGCGGCGCGCAGGCCATCGACGACATCGCCGAGGTCGAAGTCACGATAGCCATACCCGACGAGCAGCACCTGTCTAGGCGGCTGAAGCAGCGCTTCGAGACGCTTCTTCCAGGCGCTCCGCTCCAGGTAGGCCAGTCGGAAATAATCTTCGTGTGAAATGACGATCGACGCGGGCTCGGCTGAGCTGCCGTGCAGTTTCAGCACATCACCGGGTGCGAGCGAAAGCAGTCCTTCCGCATCTGTCGGCAGGACGACGCGCGGCGGGCGCCCCGTTTCCTTCGCCAAGGCCCGCTCAAGCAAGTCGTCGTAGTTGGTCGTAAGGAAAATCGCGCCCAAGCGCGCCAGCGCTCGATGGATCGGCGTCGGGCTTGCGTCTGGAGCGGCCATCCTCCGCGCGATGGCCACGCGAAGCCGATCTTCGCCCATCGCGCCGCGGAGCAGCGACGCTTTGTCGAGCTCTTCGCCACGGGCCTCAAACCAGCTCTGGGCCCCTGCCAGCTCGTCGCGGACCGACCCCTCGAGCCGGTCCACGCCGTCTAGCGCTAGGGCGTCGAGCAACAAACCCTGGAGAAGCTCGGTCCAGGAGGGAAGCCCAGCTCCGTGCGACGCTCCCGCGCCCACAAGTACGACGAGGTTGCCCGAGGCGGCGGCGCGCACCAGCTCCATGGGGAGAGGCGGGAGTGTGCCGTCGGCCGTGGACATCCGCGGCAGCATAGCTCAGCGGCGCGATTTGGAACCGCGTTTCTTGATCCTCAAGAAGGTGCAGCCGGCTCCCCGGTTTTTGGCAACCGCTCCCAAGCGAAGCTTTGCGTCGACTGTGGGCGCACCGATACACGGCGAGACAAAAGACGCGCGCGGGGAGGCCGTAGATCAAAGGGGATTCGTAACATTCACCGGAACACGTGGCTCAAAGCTCGTGTATTTCTGTGCATCAGCACGCAAAGACACGGGAGAGAAGCAGGTGGCTGCGCAGGATGCCCATGTTTCCCGAGCAAACACTCGCCCGCAAACCCCCCGGGCGTGTATCGGTTGCGCGAGGCCCAGGCGACGCCTCTGAAAGACCCGGAGGGCGCCTTTCCCGCGATTTCCGCTGATCGCCCCCTGCCGCCGCCGCTGGCACGCGCGCTGCTCTAAGGGGTTTCAACGCGACGCAAGGCGCTGAGCACGGGGCATAGGGCCCTTTGAGAGCGTCGAGCGCGTGAGCCATCCGAACGACGTCGTCGTTTCGGGGAGGGTCGTATCGTGCCTAAGAACAACAAGAAACCCCCGTCTCCTGCTCGTCCTTCCACACCGCCCACGGCGGAAGCCGCCTTTGCCAAGGTTAGCGAGGAGGTGGCGGCCCTTCCGGCCGAAGAAATTGTGACTGTGAATGTGGACATTCCGCAGTCCGTTTCGATTGCGATGGGGGCCCTGCCTCGCATCCAAGAATATGCCGACCAGCTCAAGGCCTTGCCTGGTTTCGACCCTCGCAACATCGACAACCTGGAAGACTACACGCTGGCAGCCTGGTTCACCCATATCCAGGTTCTGCCGGGCGTGACCAAGACGCAGCTTGCGCTGTTGTTGGCCGAAGGCGCCGCTCTCCGCGCCCGTCTGCTTGGCGACGCCGATGCGTTGGTGCGTCGGGGCCTGTTCGATGGGCAGGCCGTCGCGTCCATCCGCTCCGGTCAGGGTCACCTCGATCTTGCCAACGACCTCGTCGCCATCTCCGCCATGTTCGTCCAGGCTGCTGACGCGATTGCCGGGCGCACCCTCGCCACCCAAGAAGAGATCGCCCGGGCAGGCCGCCTTGGTCCGGAGTTGATTGCCGCCCTGGGTGTCCGTGGCACCGGCGGCACCACGCCGACCGAGGCCGCCGATCGTCGCGTCCGCGCCTACACGCTGTTCGTCCGCGCCTACGGCGAAGTGCGCCGGGGCCTCATCTACCTGCGCTGGCACGACGGCGACGTGGACGAAATCGCACCTTCCCTGTACCGAGGCCGGGGCGGCAGGACGTCGAGCCCGTCGGTCGAGGAGCCCGAGGTGGAGACCGAGGAGGGCCTGCCGGAGAAGGCGCCGGAGGACAAGCCCGTCGTCTCCGAGCCCACGGGCGGCGACGGCGATCGCGCACCGTTGATACCGCCTCCGGCTGCACCGTCCTTGTCGAATGGGGCGGGGATTGCTTGATGGTCGACACCGTGTGTGCGTGAACAAGAAGCCCCCGTGGCGATGGTCGCGGGGGCTCTCTTGTTTTGTCCAGGGTTGGGACGTTCGCTGAGCCGCGCGGGCGGACGGCAAGCTCAACGGAGGCTCTCACCCGGGCTGTCGGCTCGCTGGAGCAGCTAGTGCCGCGCGCCAGAAATCCAGCCAGGGTTACACCCTGGGTTTCGCTTCGCG
>CAYLJT010000238.1:0-10547 GCA_964383995.1 uncultured Polyangiaceae bacterium | reverse complement strand
TGTGTGCTCCGAAAGCGCGTCGACGAGCTTTTCCAGGAGGGCCAATCTTGCCGCGGCGGCGGCATCGCTTTCCACCACGAAGCGGTGCATTTCCTCGCCGTCGAACACCGCGAGCAGGGTGTCGACGAGGGCCGCGAAGGCCGCTCCGAGGCGCGCCGCGAGGTCGGGAAAGAGCGCCCGTGCGAGATCCTGAATGTCGGCGTAGTAACGGCGGGAGATGGGCTCGAGGGCGCTGCGCAGAGCCGGGTTGGTGCGGGCCGCCAAGGTCAGCTCGTAAAACGCCTGGTTGGGCTTCGAACGGCAGCGCTCACGTAGCAGACGGAGCGAGCGCGCCATCCGCGCGCGGGGGTCCACCTTCCCTGCCCCGCCCGCGACCTCCGCGGAGGCGGCGTCGAGCTGCCGTTGGAAGGTGTCGAGCTGAACGCGACCGATGTCCTCCCCCACGGCGACCATCAGGGCCTCGCGCGTTGGAAAGTGCCTGAACAAGGCACCCTGAGACAGGCCTGCACGGGAGGTGATGGCTTGTACGGAGGCCCCCGCATAGCCTTGTTCCACGAGGACGTCGATGGCTGCGTCGAGCAGGCTCCGGATCGTCCCCTCGCGACGCTCGACCTGGGTGCGGCGACCCGCGCTCGAGCTTCGCTTGTCCGACCCGCGGGGCCGGGATTGGGGTGTTTCGGGCACGCGATCCATCAGGCCGCCTCGGCTCCTGGAGACGACGCACGCTGGGCGGTGGCACCGATTTCGTCGTGCCCGCGCACCTCCACGCCTGCGGGCAAGAAGCGGCCAAAACCGAGGGACTTTCCGAAGCTCGCGGCTTGCACGCCGTCCTCGAAGGCCAGTCTGCCATTGACCAGCACCGACTGCACCACACCGTCACTGCGGTTGACCATGCGCATGAGATCGCCTAGCCCTTCCATCGGAGCCTCGTGGTAGGCGTCGAGCCTGTCGTCGAGCGCGGTCGGATCGATCACGACGAGGTCCGCGCGGTCGCCCACCCGGAGGTGCCCGGCGTCGATTCCAAGCCAGTCGCCGAGCTCGCCCGTCAGACGGTAAATGGCCCTCTCCAAGGGCATGACAGGCTGACCTTGCCGCTCTCCGTCTCGGACCAAGCGTAGGAGGTGCAGTGGGAAGCTGTAAAAGGCCATGTTGCGAATGTGGGCTCCGGAGTCGGCAAATCCGACGAGCGCGGCCTCGTCGGCCACCATGTGCGCCACTTCGGCGGGCCTGTCGTTCGCGATCACCGTCCGCCACCTGAGGGCCGTGCCGTGCTCGACCACCAGATCGAGGAACGCGTCGACGGGGTGAATGCCGCGTTCGTCTGCGACATCGCCGAACGTGCGACCCACCACGTTCGCCTCGGGACAGGCGACGATCGTGGCGTCGTGAAAATCGCGATGCCAGACGCGCGGCGACCACTTTTTCTCGTAGTCCTTGCGGAACGCGCGACGGTAACGGACATCCTTCATGAGCGCGTTTCGCTGCATCTGGTCGGCCAGATGCAGGGCCTGTTGGCCCGCACCGAACTCTTCGAACACCACGAGGTCGATGCCGTCCGCGTACACCTGAAACGGCACGGGTAAGGTTTGCCAACGCATGTCGGCTCCCAGCCGTCGGTTGAAGAAGCGCGTGAGCGCGCCGACCACCCGATGCAGACCGCGGCTCGATTTGGCGTCCGCGAGCGTGATGAGGGTCGTCTTGAGCTTCTTTCGAAACAGGCCCACACTGCCGAGCAGAAACAAGAGCGAGTTGACCTTGGTGACGAGGCTCGGGGCGGACTGAAGGACGCGCCCGCGACGGCGCAAGATGCGATGGAGCTTTCGGTACTCGCCCCACGTGGCGTAGGTCGAAGGCAGTTGTTTGGAACGGAAACGGTCCCCGTCGAGCTTGTCCCAGGGGTTCGTCATCGTGGACAGGCCCAAAAAGCCGCAGTCGAGCGCCTCTTCGAGCCAACGTTCCATTTCCTTCTGCTCAACCTGGGTGGGGCGCACGGCGCCGTCGACCGCGCGGGCCAAGCCCATGGCTCGCGTGCGCAGGTCGGAGTGGCCCAGGAAGGCGGCGACGTTGGGGCCCAGGGGGTGGCGTCCGAGAAAGTCCACGAACTGCCGCGGTGTGCTCCACGACTTCGACTTTCGCAGGAGCGGCAAGACCTGTTCGCGGGGCACGGACTCGACGCGCGTAAAGAGGTCGGAGCAATCCTCCGGGGCCGACAAGACCGCGCTGATCGAGCAGCTCCCGAGGGTGACCGTGGTTACCCCGTGGCGCACCGACTCGGAGAGCGACGGCGCGGCGACGACCTCGGCATCGTAGTGCGTGTGGATGTCGACGAAGCCCGGCATGACCCAGCGGTTTGTGGCGTCGATGACCTTCGCCGCCCCCTTGGGGTCGAGGGGTGTTTCGCTGATGATGGCAACCCGCCCGTCCCGGATCCCCACGTCGCGCACCGCGCCCGGAGCGCCGGTTCCATCGAAAAACAGCCCATTTTTCACGAGGACGTCGAGCTTCATGCCCCCCTTGCTAACATAGATAGCGAGTGCTCGCAATCATTTTTGTGGCGAGGGTTGTCCCCGTTTTGCAGCGCCCGCGCTCGTCGGGACGCCGTCGGGCCATCGACGATCGTTGATCCGCTGGTGGTGGGGTTGATTACGTCGAGGGGAGGAGCCGAGGCGCCCGCGGTGCCCGCGTCGAGCGGTTGGACGGGCGCCCCAGATGGTCAGTTGCAGGTGACGGCGGAGGCCGGCAGATCGATGCGATAGGCCTTGTTCGCGTTGGAGTTGCACTGCGTGTTCGTGAAGTCGGAGTCGGTGAAGGTCTTTTCGACCGACCATTTTCCGCCGCAGGAGACCTTGTAATGAAGCTTCATGTGCTTCATGTCATGGCCTTCGATGTACTGGAGGTCCTGGTTCTCGGCGACCGTGGTCGTCTGGTGGGCGGGGGCCTCTTTGTTGGTGAAGGCTTCGGTGCGCCAGACGCCGTCCTGGACGCTCATGTACTCGACCTTGAGAGCGAGGATCTTGATGTCGCCTTCGTTGTTGACGTTGATGTCCACGTTCTTGCAAGACGCGGCATGGGCTTCGAGCGCGACGCCCGCACCGAGAAGACCAACCATGGCGACGAGGAGAGACTTGGGAGAGAAAAACATGGGAATGCTCCGTTGAGGACCGTTGGGGAGTCCGCCGCCCCGCCAAAGGCAGCGAGGCTGGGACCCGCTCTTTGCCAACAGCGAGACCTTCCCCGAATTGGGAGAGCCGTCTCGTCGTCGGCTTGTCCAGGGCTATGAGGCGACCCTCGTGCCGCTGACAGACCCGCTCACTTTGTCGATTTAGTCGGAAAAATGGCTCGGCCGCGCTGGGGGCTCGGCCCGGCCGCGGAGCGAGCGAAAGGGAGCCGTCAGTTGGTGCCGGCTTCGAGGCTGTTGCCGGAGAGGAGCTTGTAGAGGTCGGCGCCGACGAGGACCCGAAATCGCTCCTCGTCACCCAAGCCGGCGCGGGGCGTGCCGACCGCGTAGGCCGCGCCCACCTTGAAGTTGCTGACACTGACGTTGACCTCGGGGGCAAAGCGGATGAGCTGTTTGTTTTGCTCTTGGGTCTCTCCGGTCACCGCGACGGGCGTCGTGAAGGTCAGTGCGGTCAGGCCTGCAGCGACGCGCAGGTCTGCCAACCTGCCGCTCGACCATTGGTAGCGATAGCCGAGGACGTCCACGATCGGAATGAGGTTCGCCGCCGAAAAATCGGCTCCTTGGCCCTGAATGCCAATGGGGAATCCGGTCCACGGGGCGAGCCAAAAGAGCTGGTGAGGATCGGAGTAGTGCATCGGAAGAGCCTGTTCACCCGCCACGGGCTCCGGGTTCGGGACCATGCTCTCGAAGGGCGAGGTGCCTTGAATGGAGCTTGCCAGGTTCAGGAAGAGCCCTGCCTGCTCGTTGGTGTCGCCGGCAATTCGCGCCGCGTCTTCTCGGAGATCGGCTTGGAGCGCGATGGTGTCGTCCACCGCTTGCAGCCCTTGCTGGACGATCTGGTCGGCGCTCTTCGCCACGAAATCGACGTCGGTGTACGTCGCGCGCAGGCGGAGCCACTGTTGTTCGTCGGCGGAGGGCGGCGGGTAGGCGGGATCGGCCCCTGGGATCGTCGGCTTTGTGGCCGGATCGACCGGCCAAATGCGCTCGGGGTGGTTGTCGAGGATGGCCTGGCGCGCCGCCGAATCGTTCAACAGCGAGCGGTAGCTCGTCCGAGACTTGTTGCCAAAGTCGGGGTCGGTTTCGAAGCTCTTCTTGAACTTCTCAAAGGCTTTGTCGTTCGCTTTGGCGACGTCCAGGTCTTTCCACCAGGTCAGGTTGGGCGCGGCGGTTCCTGACCAATAGGCGGCGAGCTCGACCTTGAAGGTGTCGAGGTATTCTTGTTCGCTGTCGCCCAGGCTGTCGGCGTAGCCCTCGACGTCCTTGACGAAGCCGTCTTGGAGGTCGGAGAGGGTCGATATGGAGCGGCGCTTCAGCCCGTCGTAGCGCGCGACGAGGCTGTTGCCCGCGAGGCTTGGGGGGGGCACGGTGGGGGCCGTGCAGGCACCGGGGTTCTTCGGTTGGAGCGTGGGAGAGCCTACGATTTGCGACGCGTAGAACTGCACCATCGCGGCGCGGTAGCGCAGGCATCCGACCTTCGCGCCGAGGGTGCCTTGGGCCAGGGAGGGCGATGTCAGGAGCGTCTGACCTGCCAACTGGAGCTGCTGTTCCCAGACGCGGGGACGGGCCGAGACCTTCGCGCTCAACACGGCTTGATCGATCTCGACGCCCACCGGAAAGATGCGCAGCGCGAGGTCGGCCCCTTCGGGCAAGCCTTCCTGTGTCAAGGACGGGCCAGGGATGACGATTTCGGTCCCGTTGCCGCTGCGCGCGTCGCCGGGCAGCCAGGTCCAGACGAGCGACCCGTTGCGCAGCACGCGGACGCCTTGGATGTAACGATCGAGCGGCTGTGCGAGCGAAGGCGCGCCGCTCGTTGTGTCGGGGCCCACCGCGGCAAGGCTGCGCAGGCGAAAGGTCAGAGGGTGGGACTCGCGGAAGACTCCGTTCCACTCGCAATGGGCGACGTGGGGCGCGCCTCCATCGTCGTCGTCGACGGTGGGGCGGTCGTGCTCCAAGACGAAGGTTCCTTCGCGGCAAATGGCCGCCGGGACTTCGGTGGTGTCGAGCCACAGGGTCAGCGTCGACGGCAGCGCGAGGGGCTGGCCGAGGGTCTTGATGCACGTTTGCTCGGAGAAGGTCGCGAGGCCGCTTTCGGTGCTGTTTTCGACCTGCAAGCTGACCTCGCAGTCTTTGGGCAGCGGCGAGGCTGCTTCGGGACCCGCCCTACGGGCCGTGTACACCTCTTTTACAGTCAGCGTCTTTCCACCCCCGCACCCCGCGATCGTCGCCAGGCCACAAAGGCTCAACCACCACGAAGCACGGCTCATGATCCCTCCAGTCTCAGGCTGCCCACGTTCGTATCACGGCGCTCTTCCAGTTGGCAATGGGCTCCTCGAACCTCGGGCGCCCTTTGCCCCTTGCGGCGGCTTTCGACCGCCTACCTTGCCATGGTGGGGTGAAACAGAAGCATAGGCGCATTGTCCGAGACAGGCCGGTGAGAAGCGGCGGCGTCTGCGCGCCGGACAACTTCTTGTGGATCCGACCTCGATGCGCTCACGCGCGGGCTGCGGCGATCATGGGGCGAAGCGCGCGGTCTTCTCTGCATCGAAAAATAGCCTCTCGTCGAATTGATTGGAGCGGCAACCTTTTTTGCTGGACGAACTGTCGTTCGGGGCCCTAGCTTCGGCGCTCGCGCGGGCGCTCCGCGCACCAAACGGGTACGAACGATGATCCGTAAGCGCATTGTTGGCAGTTTATGTGGGCTCGTCGTCGCGATGATGATCTCGCCCGCCTGCACGAGCGGCGGCGAGAACAACCTAACGACGACGACCAGCACTTCAGGCACGGGCGGCGCTGGTGGAGAGGGCGTCGCCACGTCCACGAGCTCTGGAGGTGGACAAGGAGGACAGGGTGGAGCGGGCGGCGCCGGTGGAGCCGGTGGCGCCGGTGGAAATGGCGGTGCGGGTGGCGGGGGTGGCGCCGCGGCTGGGCACGGTCCCTCGGCGACCGAGACGGTCAGTGGGGGAACGGTCGTCAAAAGCTCGCAATACAAGATGATTTATACGCTCGGGCAACCGACGCAAAACCAGGGAACCACGAAGTCGTCGAGCTACCGCCTGCAGGGCGGCATTGTCGGCGCAAACGGGAGCTTGCCATGAGGACGAGGTCGATACGAAGGTGTTTGATGGCGTCGGTGTTGGCCCTGGGCGCGAGCGGCGTGGCCGCGACGGCTCAGGCTGCCGTGCCTGGAAGTATTACACAACAGGGTCGTTTGTATGACGCCAACAATCTTCCCATCAACGACACCATCGACGTCACGTTTGCGATCTACGACGACCCCGCGGCGGCGTCGCCCATCTGGTCGGAGACGATCACGATAACGTTCGATGAGGGCTATTTCTCGGCCGATCTCGGCGCCGCGACGCCCTTCGACAAGACGACCTTCGATGGCTCGCTGCGCTACATGGGGATCACCGTCGCCGGCGACAACGAAATGTCGCCCCGGGCCCCCATTGGCAGCGTGCCTTACGCCCTCTTGGCCCAGGATGTCAATGGCGATATCAACCCCGTCAGCGTGTCTGTGCCCGGCTATGGCATGGTCATCGACCCGAATGGGCAGTGGGTCGGCGATCCCACGGGCCTTGTGGGGCCGACGGGGCCCATCGGGCCGACGGGTCCGGCTGGCCTCGACGGCGCCGTCGGTCCGACGGGCGCCGCAGGCGCGACGGGCGCACCAGGCGCGACGGGCCCCGCGGGAGCAACGGGCGCTGCGGGCGCCACCGGAGCAACGGGTCCCGCGGGAGCTACGGGCGCTGCGGGCGCCACGGGAGCAACCGGCGCTGCGGGCGCCACGGGAGCAACGGGCGCTGCGGGTCCTGCGGGAGCGACGGGCGCGACAGGCGCTGCGGGTCCTGCGGGCGCGACGGGCGCTGCTGGCCCCGCGGGCGCGACGGGCGCTGCTGGTCCTGCGGGCGCTACGGGCGCGGCTGGTCCTGCGGGCGCTACGGGCGCGGCTGGTCCTGCGGGCGCTACGGGCGCTGCGGGTCCTCAAGGCCCGCAGGGGCCGATCGGAGCCACTGGGGCGACGGGCGCGACGGGCGCGACGGGAGCCACCGGCGGTACGGGCGCGACGGGCGCTGCCGGCCCCGCCGGTCCTGCCGGTCCCCAGGGCGCGGACAACGTCTTGATGACGCTCTCCGTCGACGGCGATTGGTCGGCCGAAAGCATCCCGGCTGGAAGCGGCATCGTGCCTGTCGGTTGCACGACGGCTCCCTATGTGGCGGGGCCCAACCAGAAAGCCATCCTCACCTTCCACGGGTCGGGCCTGCCGGCGACTCCGGTGAGCGATTACCTGTTGACGGCCGCTGTTGCCTCCGAGAACGGCGCCGGCTTCAACTTCCTCTCGAACAACTTCTCGGTGGGTGACCTGGGATCGCTTGCGGCCTCGGGGTCGGTGTCTGTCACCGTCAACCTCAATCCGGGCTCGACCTACCTATTCGCGCCGGCGTTCTTCGTGAACGGCGGCGGCGCGATGACCTGGCTGTACGCTGGCTGCACCGGCGTCGTCACGATCGTCAGTCAATAAGCACGCTCGCTCTGGGGCCGTCGCCGTCGCGCGGCGGTCCAGGGCGAGGCATCTGCCCTTCCCTTCCCCAGCTCCAATCGGCCCGGTCCGCGCGTGGTCGCCGATTCGCTTTGCGCGCGTCGGCCCCCGGCGATAGGGTCGCGGCCCAGTCCACCTGCCCTATTCCCCACCCGCCGCGTCGAGCTCGCAGGAGCCGTTCACAGAGGAGCGTTATCTAGCCATGAGCCTTGTTCTCTACATAGGCAATCAGCGTTATTCGTCCTGGTCGCTCCGCCCCTGGATTTGCCTGAAAATGGCGGGGCTCCCCTTCGAGACCAAGCTCCTGCGCTTCGACGAGCCGGAGTCCTTCGCCAGCCTCGTCCCCTCCCCCACCAAAAAGGTGCCTGCCTTGGTCGATGGCAGTCAGGTGCTCTACGAGTCCCTTGCCATTTGCGAGTACGTGAACGAGCTGGCGCCAGAGGCAGGGCTTTGGCCCGACGCTCGCGCCGCGCGGGCCGACGCACGCTGTCTCTCGGCGGAGATGCAAGCAGGCTTTGGCGCCCTTCGCAACGAGTGCTCGATGGATGTCAGTCGCCACGAAGAGCCGGGCGCCTGGCCCCTTTCGCCGCGGGCAAAGGCGGATGTCGCGCGTATCAGCGCCATCTTCGAGGGCGCCGCGGAGCGTGGGGGACCCTTTCTATTGGGCCGGTTCGGTGTCGTCGACGCCATGTACGCACCGGTGGTCTCCCGGGTGCTGAGCTACAGCTTGCCCGTGAGCGAAAAGGCCATGGAATACGAGCGCACGGTGCGCGCCTTGCCAGCCATGGACGAGTGGTACGCGGCCGGCGAAGAGGAGCGTATTCGAGGTTTTCGACACTATTTTGGCTCATCCCGTGCTCCGCGCGACCACGAAGACGCCCTCGATTTCGCCCTCCGCTGGGCGGAGGCCTGGAATCGGCGCGACGTTCAGGCGGTCACTGACCACTACGCGGAGAACGCCGTATTCATCAGCCCCAAGGCCGCCTCGATCGTGGGGAGCCCGGTCGTGACGGGAAAGTCGTCGATCAGCGCCTATTGGACCCGCGGGGCCGAGCTCTTGCCGCCGGACATGCGCTTTGAGATCGCGAGCGTCGCTCTCGCGGGAGAGACGCTCACGATCCAATATCTGAGACATGCGGGCGACCGTCACGAGCATGCCTGTGAGATTGTCACCTTCGACCCGCGCACAGGGCTCATCCTCAAGGGAGAGGCCTATTACGGTGCCTAGCCGGCGGGCCTCGAACTGCCGCTCTCTTTGCCCTTTGAACCTGGGCCGTTGCTATCGTCTGGAGCGCAATCGGCCTTTGCGCATCTCGGCCGGCTCTTCACGTGGTTGTCCCAGACATTGACGCCCTCTTGCGTCGACAGGGACGCTGAGCCCCCGGGACGCGCGTCGACGCTCGCTTCGCCATCGATGCCCGAACGATCACGCGGGCCTCGTCACCCGTGCTATCTACCCGCGTGCGCCTCTTCTACTCCGACGCAGATCGGCTGACGCTCCCCGCCGGGCATCGCTTTCCAGCCTCCAAGTATGTTTCGGTGTGGCAGACCCTGGCGGGGGATCACCCGCGGCTCTGCCATCGTGCGGAGCGCGCGTCGTTCGCGGACATCGCCACCGTGCACGAGCCTGGCTACCTGGCGCGAGTCCAGTCGGGGACGTTGGAGGACAAGGAGGTTCGGCGCCTCGGCTTCCCCTGGAGCGAGGGCCTCGTGGCGCGCTCGCTGCGCAGCGTGGGGGGCACCCTCGCCGCCCTCGAATGGGCCCTCGCGCATGGCGCCGCGGGGCACATGGCGGGCGGCACGCACCACGCTTTCCAGGGCCACGGTGCGGGTTACTGCGTGTTCAACGACATCGCCATCGCGACGCGCCGCGCGCGGGAGGAGCACGGCCTGAAGAGGGTGGCCATCGTGGACCTCGATGTGCACCAGGGGGACGGCACCGCGGCCATTTTTCAGGGGGATCCGGCGGTTTTTACGCTGAGCCTGCACGGCGCCAAGAACTACCCCTTTCGCAAGGAGACAAGCACCTACGATGGTCCCTTGCCGGATGGCTGCGACGACGCGACCTACCTCCGCGCCCTGGATGAGGCCTTGTTCCACGTGGAGGCGTTTCGGCCCGAGCTCGTGTTTTACCAGGCGGGCGTGGATGCGCTGGAAGGAGATCGCCTGGGTCGATTGGCGCTCACGGTTCAAGGCATGACGGCGCGGGACCGCCGCGTTTACGCCTTGGTCAAGCGTTTGGGCGTGCCGCTCGTGGTGACCCTGGGCGGCGGGTACGGCAGGGACCTCGAAAAGACCATTTGCGCTCACGTCAATGTGTATCGCGCGCTCGTCGAGCTACTCTAATTCGTTGCGGTTCGGCCCCGCCCCTTCGTAGAGTACCCCGCTCGCGTCTGGGCCGCGCGTTTTCGCGCCGTCCGCGCGATGAGCGCGTCCGCATGAAGATTTGCCCCCAATGCCACCTCAGGTACCCGAGCGAAAGCGCGTTTTGCTTCGCCGACGGCGCGTCCCTCGAGGCGCCCAACGACCCCCGCGTGGGGACGACGGTCGCGGGCCGCTACGTCATCGATGAGGTGATCGGCGAAGGGGGCATGGCCACGGTCTATCGGGCTCGCCACGCCCTCGTCGATCGTGCCTGCGCGCTGAAGATCCTGGCCATGCGGTTTACCCGCGAGGAGGCCACGCGCGAGCGTTTTCGCCGCGAAGCGCGGCTCGCGCAGCGGCTCGCCCACCCGAACATCATCGAGATTTTCGATCAGGGCGAGACCGACGACGGCGCGCCTTTCTTGGTGATGGAGCTGCTCGAAGGCAAGAGCCTCGCAGAGGTCA
>CAYLJT010000237.1:0-10551 GCA_964383995.1 uncultured Polyangiaceae bacterium | reverse complement strand
GGCTACCAGCATGCGGCGGCGCTCTTTTTCGGCCTTGTCCGAGGCCCTCGCCTTTTCGGACAGGTGTTCCGCCAAGTGGGTCAGGTCGGGGCGTTGGGCGCTCATCGAACGGTCCCCCGCGAGGTAGCGCTTGACGATGCGGTGGACGGCAAGATCGGAGTAGCGGCGAATGGGCGACGTGAAGTGCAGGTAGAGCGGCGATGCCAACCCGAAATGCAAGCCCGGCGACGCCGAGTAACGCGCGCTGCCCAGGGCCTTGCCAAGGGCGGTGTGCAGGGCCTGCGCATAGCGACTGTCTGAGACTTGGGCATCGAAGGCGAGCAGGGCGCGGGGGGAGAGCGTCGGCCCAAATCCGGCCTCGATGCCGAAGCTTTGCGCGATGGCGCCGAGGCGCGTGACGCGCTCGGGGGTGGGCGGCTCGTGCACGCGAAAGACACCGGGTAGACCACGCTCGACCAACCAACGAGCCACCGCTTCGTTGGCGGCGACCATCAAACGCTCGACGAGCTTCTCCGAAGCGCCCTGCGGAACGGGGGCCACGCCGGTCGGCTCGCCGGTGGCCGCGTCCATGGACAGGTAGGCCTCTTCACTCGCGATTTCGACCCCTCCCCGGGCCGCGCGCACGGCGCCGATACGCGCTCCGGCTGCCCGCAACCAGCGCAAGGTCGGAGCGACCTCCGCCGACACGGCCTGGGTATCCCCCTGGAAGAACGCGGACACCGCGCTGTAGGTCAGGCGCGCGTGGGAGCGGATGGTGCTCTCGTACAGGTCGACGGAGGTCACCTCCCCTTCGGCGTCGATACGCATTTCGACGGTCAACGCCGGCCTCCGCACACCTTCCATCAAGCTCGCGGCGTCGGACGACAAGCTGGCAGGCAACATGGGCACGTGCTTGCCGGCAAGGTAGACGCTCGTACCGCGCGCCCTCGCGTCTTCGTCGAGGAGCGAGCCTTCCGGGACGAAGGCGTCGACGTCGGCGATGGAAACCAGCACGCGCAGGGCGCCGTCGGCCCCCGCGGGGATCACCGCGAGGGCGTCGTCGATGTCGGTCGTGGAGGGCCCGTCGATGGTGACCGTGCATAGGTCGCTGAGGTCGCGACGCCGGACGCCGGGCGCCGCGCGCTGCGCCTCGGCGGCCTTCTGCGCCGCGTCGAGCAGGGGCTCCTCTTGCTCCAGCGCGAGACCGTGACGCACGAGGCAAGAAGCGATGTCCAGATCGGCGCCCTTGGGCAGGCGACGGACGAGGCTGACCGCGCCGTCCCCCGGCGCCGCGACCACGGCGTCGCCCTCCTGGAGGTCCTTCGCCCCGCCCTTCTGGAAGGGCCAATCGGTGTTGGCGATGGCCCGGTCGATGGCAAGGTGCAGGCGCTTCCCACGCAGCGTGACGGTGCCGAACACCTGCTTGCGCGGGCGCTCGACCAAGGTAAGCTCGGAGGCCGAGACGCGGCCCGAAGCGTCCGTTGTCAAGGTGGCCGAGACGATGTCGCCGTCGAGGAAGGTGTTGAGCAGAGGTGGCGCGACGAAGGCCGCCGTGGCGATACCGTCGAGGGCTGAAAAGAAGCCGAATCCGCGCGGATTCAAGCTGATTCGACCGCGTTTTTCTTCCATGGTCATGTCAAGGTAGGGTCTTACCCCTGCCCCCTCGCGAAGCGCACCGCCGCCGCCTCGCTCAATGTGGCAAAGGGCATGCTGCCGTCGGTGTGGCCGATGCGCTGCACCTGCAGCACCCCGACCGGACTGTCGAGGAGGACTGCGAGGCGCGCGAAGTGGGTCGCGATGTGACGACGCAGGTCGCCCATGGCAGACTCGAAGGCGGGATCGTTGCGGGGCGGGGCCTGACGCATGTCGACCACCATGCCGTACTTCGCGTGGCGCTCCACCATCTCGCTCATGACGGCGGCGTTGGAGGCCAAGACATCCTCGATGGAGCCGAACGAGACGGGGGTTCGTCGCAAGATGACGACCTCGTCGTGCATGTCTTCTTCGAGGACCCAGTGTTCGGTGGCGAGCAGCGTGCGCGTGGTGGGAAGGGCCGACACTACCCGGGAGACAGGCGCCTGCTCGACCACCGCCGAGAACTTCGGCAAGGCCTCGTACATGCGCTGGTAGTACCCCTGCACGACGGCCACCAGGGCCTTGCAGCGGGCCACCAGCGCCTCGGCACCGAGCGCGGGTGTCTCCTTGCCATAGCGCTCGAAGAGCGCCACGCCTTCGATGAGCTGGAGCTTCAGGTCGGCCAGCAGACGGCCATCTTCCCGCTCGATGATCTCGCACACGGCGGTGAGCTGTGCGACCTCGGCGGGGGCCTCACCTTCGGTCGAGAGGGTCGCCACGCGCGCCATGATCTCCTCGACCAGGGCCTCGGTGAACGCGCGCTCTTCGCTGTCGGCGATGCGTTCGAGGAGGTTTCGCACCAGCGCGTCGTCGTCGGAGGGCGCGAAGAAGCCCTGCGTGACCGTCCACAAATTGGGGATGGACTCGGCGACGAGCAGGTCGAGGTAGCTACGCAGAAAGCGCTCGTGGGTCTCGGCGGCCCGCTGCAGCTTGAAGGGTGAACGGGGCGTCGCCGGGTCGCCCCGCGCGGTCACTGCCGACTGCAACGAATGGTCGTTGGCCAGGGCGTTTTGCATCTCCACGACGAGCTGCAGGGCCTTGACCCAAATGCGATGGGCGGCCCACAGGGAGACCACCCGCGGCCCGCTCGGACCTGGCAAGGTGACAGAGAGCGCGCCAAGCTCAGGGCGGCGCAATCTACCCACCACGTACATCTCCCGCATGGCGTCGATTTCGGAGTGTCCGGTGTGCACCCTGGCATAGCCTTCGGTGGCGTCCATGCCGGTGTAGCCCAGCAGGACCCGGGCACCCCCCGGGTGCAGGCGCACAAACTCGCTGACGTCGTAGACCTTGCCATCGATGGCCAGCCAGTGTCCATGAACCTCGTCGTTGTGCCGCGCGAGGGTCGAGATGTCGATCAGCGGTAGGGAGGTGTCGTCGGTGTGGCCGCTGAAGATTTCTTCCATGAGCCGCCCCTCGGCCATGAGCTCACACAAGAGGGCGTCGGCGGCCCGCGCGCGTTCGAGGGGGCTGCCCCCTGCGAAGCGCCGAAATACCTCTTTGAGGGCGTCGATCGCGCTCCGCGCGAAGCCGCTCCGACCACAGATGTAGACGTGGGCCCGGGCACCGCCGATGTCGGGCCGAGACAGAAGCTCCCAGAGCGCGCGGGCCGTACCCTCTTCGGACAACACGTCGCCCAGGTGCCGGCGTCGTCCAGGTGCGTCTACGACCCGCGTACGGCCATCTGGATCCACCACGAGCTCGGCGTCGTCTCTGGAAAATGCCACCCGCAGCTTCAGCATTCCAGATGCGAGGGCGGGGCGCAGCTCGTCGCCGTACACCATCTGCTCGCGCGAGCGCAGGCCCAGGAAGAGCCAGGCCTCGCTCGGATCGCTGTCCGCCAAGCGCTGCGCGATGAAGCTTCGAAAGGGAGCAATCCCCGTCCCTCCAGCGAGCATCACGACGGGCGTCTTGGGGTTGCTGGGTAGACCGAAGCGGGGTGGGTGTTGGATGACGATGGAGATGGGCGTGCCGAGGCTCGCCGCCCTGGACAGGAACGCGGACGCCGTGCCGGAACGCTCGATGGTCAGGGCACCGCCGGCGATGCGGGTCTCGTAGCGCAGGCGTCCGACGGTGAGCTTCAGCTCCTCGGCTGCCCCCGCGTCGGCCAGGCGCATGGCGGACGAAATCGAGTACATACGGAAGCCTTCTGGGGGGACGATGCGACAAAATACGTCGTTCGAGCTGTTCGGCTGGGGCCGATAGAGCCGCCGAGGGTCGAACCCCCCGTGCCGCAACATCTCCACGAGGTCCCACAGCTCCCAGCGATCGATGGTGCGCTGGACGATGGCCTCGCGCAGCGTGTCGTTTTGGGAGAGCGCGTGCAGGGCCTCGGCGACCCGTGGCAAGACCGGGCGAATCCTGGCAAAACGTAGGGTATTTCGCAGCGAAAGGGTGGGCGTCGGGTTGTTGAAGCCGGGGCGCAAGCGCAGGGCGTCGAGCCATTCGTCGGTGAGCATGACGCGCTCGTCGCCGTCCGCGCCGAGGGCCGCGAGCGTGCGCTCGACGAGCTCGGGGCCGTTTTCAGGCAGCACGCCGCAACGATCGCCGGGCTCGTAGACGACACCCGTGCCGCCAATGTCCAGGACGACGTGGGACACCTCGTCGGACGGATCGGGGCGCTCAGGGTAGATGCGTTTGACTCGGACATGGTGGCAACTGGAGGGCAGGCTCTCGGCCCGCTCGAGCCGCGATTTTTCGAGCTCGGAGTCCACCTGATCCCAGGTCCGATCGCGAAAAACGCCTTGGAATCCGCCGATGGTGACGCTCCTACCCACCTTGAAAGCGAGCTCCAGGTAGCCGTACACCTTCATGCGATGCCGCCCCAAAAAGCCGTTGGGTCCGGCGTAGGTGGACACCGCCTCGCCGAGCAAGCCCTTCAATCGGGAGCTGCCGCGACGCTGGATGTAGGCAGGTACGTTGACCTCACCGATGGCCGCCAAAAACTCCCTCCAGAGCGGTGGGTAGGTGTCGCGGAGGGCCCGAATTTCCTTACCCAGGAAGGTCTCGAAGCTCTTGCGGCCGAAGAAGATATCGAGCGTGTTGAAGATGGGAGACGACGTGCCGCTCGGGCCCTGAACGCCCGCATCGATGGGCACGGCGAAGGGCGCGACCGCCTTGGCCCACACCACGGGATCGACGTAGGTGGCGCCACTGGGGCTCGGGTTGATGTGCAGGAGCGACTCGCGCACCACGCGTTCGAGGCAGGACAAGATCGTAATGAGCTCGCACTCCAGACCCTCCTGGTCATCTTCCAGGACAGCCTCTTGCGCCCGCACCACGGCGCCCACGGCGGGGCCCACGCGGGCCAGGATCTCGGTCTGGGTCAGGTAGAAAATGCGCTCCTCGTCGGTGTCCACCGTGGGCACGAGCAGGCGCATGTTGGAAATCTGGAGCGGGTCGCGCAGGTCGGGGTTGAGGACGCGGTGGTTGTAAACGATCAGGTCGGCGTACGACAAAACCCGCGGTCCGCGGCCCAAACGCCGCCGAATTTCGGCCCAGGGCTTGGACAGCACCTCGGGTAGATCGGTGGGCGGACGGGCTTCGACATACCAGTAAGCATGGGAGAGCATGCCCATCAGCACAGCGCCACGCAGCAGGGCATGGTCGGGGAGGCTATCCTTGGAAGCATCGAGCAAGGGCAAGGCGTGGACGGCGCTGCGCACGCCGAGGCGGCGGTAGAGGCTCGGGAGCTCGGCGGCGATCTGGTCCCAAGCTTCGAAGCCGGAGGGCATGCGCAGGAGGGGTCGCTCGCGGGGCATGAAACCCGCGTCGTCGGAGAGAAAACCCTGATTTTCGTGGCCCAGCTCGGCGGCCAGGAAGTCGGCTTTCTTGAGGACCGCCCGCGCCGAGATTCCGAGGCGACGCTCCGGGTAGGGTGAAAAGCTCCGCATGTGCCGGCTGGAAGCCGGCTTCTTGCGCTCGCCCCCGAGGATGAGCGCGGAGCTCGATGGGCTCAGCTCTTCGTAGACCACGCGACCGACGTAGCGGTACTCGCGATCGAACTCGTGCAGGTACTCGTTCAGGTGGCGACGCTGCTCTTCGGAGAGGCGCGCCTCGCGGACGTCTTCGAAGGACTCACTGCCGTCGCTCGAGTCCATGCGCTTGAGGAACAGCAGGCTTACGTCTTTTCCACCCAGAAGACGGCGCAAATACGCGTGCCAAGGGCGCGCTTCGGACATGTCGAACACGTGCCCGGCGAGGGCCGTGAACAGCGGCTGCTCGGCCAAATCCTTGAGCGAGAAGGTCGGCGCGTCGTTGACGGGGGGCACGAACGGCGGCCGCGGGCGCTGCGGAACCGTGGGCAAATAGCGGAGCCACTCGATGTAGCCGCGATCGAGCGCCGCGCTCTCGGCGCCCTTTACGAGGATGTTTCGGTAGCGGGCAGAGGGCCGGTTCTCCTCCCCGTCGCCGACGAGAATCGAGCGAATTCCCACGTAGATATAGGCTCTTCGACGGCGGCCCGAATACGTGATGACGCTCTTCTCTTCACGTTCGTAGCAAACACCGAGGGCCTCCAAACGATCGAGGGACGCGAGGTCGGCGTCGCGGCAGGCGTGCAAAACACCGTGAACCGCGTCGCCCGGCGAGTGTGTGATGTTGCCCGTCCCGCCCTCGATGAAGAAGAAATCGGGCACATTGAAGGTGAGCCTATAGCCCTGCAAGATGGCGGGCTCGCTGCGCAGCGGCGTCACCCCCTTGGCCGCGAGGGAAATCACGCTGAGATTCGAGCCGTATCCGAAGTAGTAGAACATCCGAGGGCAACCGATTCAGCGTTGTTCGAGGTCTTGGAGCGCCGCCGCTTCGTCGCTGAAAACACCCATGTGTATGCCGCTCGCGCGCACGTGGCGGCCGATCTGAAGGGCTCCCGACGCCGTGGCGACCACCGTGGCGACTCGGATGAAATCTCGGGCGAGGGCAACAGGCTGGCCCCGCGCGGCCTGCTCGAACGTCGGATCGTTGCGTTGGGGGGCCTGTCGCATGTCGACGAGCAGGACGAAGTGCTTGCGGTTGTAGCCCTTGAGCACCTCTTCGAGGGCCGCGAACGAAGCGGTGATCTCCTTCGTGCTCTCGTAGGGCTTGTTGGTGCGACGCACGGCGAGGAGGAGCCTCGTCGTGTCGCGCTCGAGCACCCAGTGATCGTTGGCGTAAACGCGAATCATTGTTGCAGGCTGCACTTCGGTGCGCTCGGACCGACCCATGTTAGCCGACAACAATGGCGTCTGGGCGGCTCATCCAAGCTTCGCTCGAAGAACCTCCTGCACCTCGACGGCGCTCGCTTTACCGCCCGTTCGACGCATGACCTGACCTACAAGCGCGCCAAGCAGGTTCGCGTTTCCGGCGCGGTAGCGCGTGACCAAGTCGGGCGCGGCGACCATCGCGGCCTCCACCGCCGCCTCGACCGCGGCGCGATCGGTGATGGGCGCGAGGCCCTCGCGTGACATGAGCTGCTTCGGTGAGCCCCCCGACTCCACCATGGTGGCGAGCAGCTTTCGCGCGAGCGCCTAGGGCGCTGCGCCGCCCTCGACGAGGCCGACGAGTTCGGCCATTTCGGCGCCTCCGAAGGGTAGCGTCGGGGCGGTCTTTCGCGCCACGCGCAGCTCGTGGGCCACCCATTTCGCGGCCGCCGGTGCGGGCGCTCCGTGCGCCAACGTGGCCTCGAACAGGGCCCGCAGCTCGGCGTCGGCGGCGAGCACGCGCGCCTCTTCCGCGCCCATGCCGTGGGCCTCGACAAGGGCCTGCGCCTCCGGACGGAGGGGGGCCGGCCCCTTCGCGCTGTCTTTGACAGGCTCGCGCGGAGGAGCGGCGGCGACGACCGGTGCAGGCGCGTCGTTGGCGCGCGCGGTGAGGCGCGCCCAGGCGTCTTTGAGGGCCACCGTGCGCAAGAAAACCGGCTTTTTCTCGGCGGAATCGACGGGATCGACGTGGAAGTAACCGAGCCGTTCGAGCTGCACGCGGTCGCCCGGCTTGGCGTCGGCGAGGCTCGGTTCGAGCTTGGCCTGCACGACCTTGAGCGACCCCGCATAGAGCTCGGTCGCGACGTCGTCCGACGCGCCAGGGCTCTCGGGCCCGAACAGGCGGTCGTAGAGGCGCACCTCGGCGTCCACCGCGTGGGCCGCGCTGACCCAATGGATGGTGCCTTTGACCTTGCGGCCCGCGGCGTTTTTCGAGCTGCGATCGTGGGTGCAGCGGAGCTCGACGATCTGCCCCGCTGCGTCCTTGACGACCTCTTCGCAACGAATGACGTAGGCTTGGCGCAGGCGCACTTCGCGGCCCGGCGCGAGGCGAAAGAAGTCCTTCGAGGGCTCTTCCATGAAGTCGTCGCGCTCGATGTAGAGCTCGCGCGAAAAGGGCACGCTGCGCGACCCAGAAATGCCCATTTCCGGCGGGAAATAAGGCGCATCGATGGTCTCCACCTCGCCCTCGGGGAAGTCGGTGAGCACCACGCGAAGCGGCGCGAGCACGCCCATCACACGCGGTGAACGGCGATCGAGATCCTGGCGGATGATGTGCTCGAAGAGCGCGTAGTCGACGACGCTGTTGTTCTTCGCGACGCCCACGCGATCACAAAGCTCGCGGATCGCCTCGGGGGTGATGCCCCGTCGACGCATGCCGGAGAGGGTCGGCATCCGCGGATCGTCCCAGCCCGAGACGAGCTTGCGGTTCACGAGCTCCAAGAGCTTGCGCTTGCTCATCACGGTGTACGTGAGGTTGAGCCGTGCAAACTCGTACTGCCGCGGCCGCGTGACGGGATCGCCGCCGACGGCTTCGAGGATCCAGTCGTAGAGCTCGCGGTTGCTCTCGAACTCCAGGGTGCAAATCGAGTGCGTGATGTTCTCGATGTAGTCCGAAAGGCAGTGCGCAAAGTCGTAGAGCGGGTAGGCGGAGAAGCGGTCGCCGCGCCGGTAATGGTGCTCGTGACGAATGCGAATCAGCGGCCAATCGCGCATTTTCATGTTGGGGTGCGCCATGTCGATCTTGGCGCGCAGCACGTGAGAGCCATCGGGCAACTCGCCCGCGCACATGCGCCGGAACAACGCGAGGTTGTCCTCGATGGAGCGATCGCGATCGGGGCTCGGCCGGCCGGGCTCGTTCACGGTGCCGCGGTACTCCCGGAACTGCTCCTCGCTGAGGCTACAAACATAGGCTTTTCCAGTCAAAATGAGCTGCTCGGCGAAGGCGTACAGGCGCTCGTAGTAGTCCGACGCGAAGAACAGGTTTTCGCCCCAATCGAAGCCGAGCCACTTCAGATCGCGCTGGATCGCCTCGACGTAAGCGATGTCCTCGGTGGACGGATTGGTGTCGTCGAGGCGCAGGTGACACACGCCGCCGTAGCGCTCGGCGAGGCCGAAATTGAGGCAGATCGACTTGGCGTGACCGATGTGCAAAAAGCCGTTGGGCTCGGGCGGAAAGCGCGTCACCACGCGGCCGCCGTGGCGCTTGTTCGCGAGGTCGGCCTCGATGATTTCGTGCAAAAAGCTGGGCGGGGGCTCCGCGTTGACGGACAGCGCGGTGGGGTCGTCGGTCGCCATGATGACGAGTCTCCTGAAAGCAACGGAAGCGCGGCGTCGCCGCGAAGGGGCCCATGTATCACAGCAAAGTGCAAGCGGACGTGGGGGACCGGGCCCGATGTCTCGCCGATCGGCTATCCTCCGCCCCCATGCGTGAAACCCTCTTGGCGGTCGCTGCCCTCTTGGCCCTCGCTCCCCTCGCCTGCTCTTCCGACGCCGAAGACCCGGCGACGACATCGAGCAGCTCCGCGACGGGCACCTCGACCGCGACGACCTCCACGGGCGCAGGGGGCGCGGGCGGTGATGCCTCCACGTCCTCGACGACTTCGACCGGCAGCGGGGGAGCGCACGTGATCGGCGGTGATCGCCCCGTCGATGTCCATGTTCCGGCGAGCTACGACCCCGCGACCCCGATGCCGCTGGTGGTGTTGCTCCACGGCTACAGCGCGACAGGGGCCCTGCAAACGGCCTATTTCTCGATGATTCCTGCGTCTGATGCGCGCGGCTTCTTGTTCGCTGCGCCAGACGGCCTGGTGGACGGCTCGGGCAACCAGTTCTGGAACGCCACCGACGCGTGCTGCAACTTCTACAACAACGACGTCGACGACTCGGCTTACCTGCGCTCTGTCGTCGAGGACATCGAGGCCGCTTACAACGTCGATCCGAAGCGCATCTACTTCATCGGACACTCGAACGGCGGGTTCATGTCGCACCGCATGGCGTGTGATCACGCCGACAAAATCGCGGCGATCGCGAGCCTCGCGGGGGCGATGGCGGAGGACGTGAGCCTCTGCCAACCGAGCAACGCCGTCGCGGTGCTTCAAATCCACGGCACGGTCGACGACACGATCGCCTACGACGGCGGCAACATCCTCGGCAACGGCTACCCGAGCGCGCAACAAACCGTGCTCGATTGGGTCGACCTCGATCATTGCTCGCCCGTCGAAGACACCTCCGCGTCGCCGATCAGCGTCGATGCCACGATCGCCGGGGACGAGACCACGATCACCAAATACGACGGCTGCGATCCGGGTGGGCACGCGGAGCTCTGGACGATCGCCGGAGGCGGGCACATCCCGTCGCTGGATTCGACCTTCGCGGAGCAGGTCGTGGACTTCCTCTACGCTCACCCGAAACCGTAGGCCCTCGCGCGAAACGCGAGCCTTGCGCTCGTCGCTGTTTCGCGGTTGTTCCACCTCGTGGCGCGCTTCCACCTCCCCCGTCCGCTGCTCTGGAGCGCGACATTTGTTGCCGTGTCGCAGGGCGCGCTGGGGTTTCTGCCGCTGTTTGCGGGGCCGGGCTACGAGAGCGCGCTCGGGGCCGGGCTTTTGGTGCCGTCCGCCGCGGCCCTCGGAGCAGCGTCCTTTGGCCGACGGGCAGAGAGCGCGGACCGCGCGGTAGGGGACGGCGTGGCGCTCGGCGCCGG
>CAYLJT010000236.1:0-10588 GCA_964383995.1 uncultured Polyangiaceae bacterium | reverse complement strand
GCGACGAAGAGAAAGATCTCCATCAACGCGAAGAGCCCCGACCCCTGCTCGACCCAGCGCTTGAAGACCGTCGCCACCGGGTAAATGAAGGCGATTTCGACGTCGAAGATGATGTAGATGAGGGCGATGATGTAAAACCGCGGGTTGAAGTTGAACCACGCGGGACCCACGGGGGCTTCGCCACACTCGTAGGTTTCGGCCTTTTCGGCGTAGACATTGTCCGGGCGAATCAGCTTGCCGAGCAGCATCGAGCCCACGATGAACGCAATGGCCACGAGGAAGAAGGCCGCGACGCTGGCGTACGCCATCAACATGATGAAAGACCTCGGAGAGTCGCCTGGGGACCGGACAAAGGCGCGAATGAACGCAGAACCAAAAGTTCGGCCGAATCACCGAACCGCTCGGCGCTTCTAGGGGAAAATCAGCCCCGCGGCAAGGACGGCACGACGCGTGGTATGGAGGGGCCGTGGGACCCCTCGCCGCGTGGTTGATCTCGGCCCTCTACGCGTTCGCCGAGGGGCTCGGCCTGTCCGGGGCGGGGCATGTCGCGGTGGCGGGGATTTTCGCGCCCATCGCCGATGCGCCAGCGAGCCTCGCGCAGGTGGCCGAGCTCGGCACCGGGCTCGGGCTGCTGTTCGCGGTGCGCGGGCCGTTCGCCGCGATGTTCGGCGGCGGTCTGCGGGCGGCAACGAGGCCCGCCGTGGCGCGGCAATCGCCCGAGGCAAAAGACGCGGCGCGGCTGCTGCTGGCCCTTGCCCTGGCGTTCATTGTAATTCATCGCACATGGCCATTTCGCGAGGCGGCGGGGGTGCCCTTGCTCGCAGGCATGGGCCTCGGGCTCGCGGGGCTGGCCCAGCTCTCGACGCTAAAATCCGCTGAAAAACCGGTCTCTGCGCGCCCCGACGGGGGGCCGGGCTGGGAGCTGACGCCGCTCGTCGGGCTGGTCTCAGGGCTCGCCGGCGGCCCCGGCATGTCAGCCCTGGGCGGCCTCGTCGTGCTGTTTCTCTGGTTGCGCGTGCCGGGGGAGCGAACCTGGGCGCTCGCGCTGTCCCTCGCGGGGTTGCTCCACGTGGGCACCGCCCTCGCGGGGCTGCTCCCTCGTGGCGCGGGGAGCGCGGGCCCCGCGGAGCTCGCGCTCGCGCTGGTCTCGGCCTTTCTTTGTGCGTCGGTCGCCGCCGGCTACACCCGCGCGCTGCTCGCCCGCGGGCGCTTCGGATGGCTTGGTTTGTGGCAAATTCCCCTGGGGTTGGCGACGATCGTTTATGCGCGGGGGGCCTCCGTGGCATGGTAGCCGCCATGTCGAACGACGCTTCTGGCGCCTCCGCGGCCCCCCATGTGCTCGTGCTCGCCGGCGGCGCCGGCACGCGATTTTGGCCTGCTTCCCGCTCGAAACGGCCGAAGCAACTGCTGCCGTTGACGGGGCGCGGGGCGCTGATCGCGGAGACCGCGCGCCGCGTCTTGCCGCTCACGGGCGACAACGCCGAAGCTTCGTGGTCCCACGTGCTGATCGCGACGGGGGCCCATTTGGTCGAGCCCACGGCCCTCGCGTTGCCCGCGCTCCCGCGCAAAAACCTGTTGGTCGAGCCCGTGCCGCGCAACACCGCGCCGTGCATCGGCTGGGCAGCGGCGGTGGTCGCGCGGACGCACCCCGACGCGGTGTTGGTGGTGCTGCCGAGCGATCATCACATCGTCGACGAAGCACGTTTCGTTGAGGTTCTACGAGCGGCCGTGGCGTCCGCCGAGCGCGGCGTGGTGACCACCATCGGTATCGCGCCAACGCACCCCGAGACGGGCTACGGCTACATCGAGGTGCGCGAGGGCGAGGCCCTCTCGAAGCGCGACGAAAAGCCCGCTCCCGCGCGGGTGCAACGCTTCGTCGAGAAGCCCGACCGGGCGCGGGCCGAGGCGTTCCTAGCGAGCGGTCGTTATCTGTGGAACGCGGGCATGTTCATCTTCCGCGCGAAAGACATGCTCGAGGCGATTCGAGCGCATTTGCCGGCCCTTGCAGAGGGGCTCGACGCCCTCGATCGGGCCGCCGCCGAGGACCGCGAAGACGAGGTTCTGCGCGACGTCTTTCCCACCCTGCCGAGCACCAGCATCGACTTCGGTGTCATGGAGCACCTGCAAGAAATCGCCGTGATCCCGGGCGATTTTGGCTGGAACGACGTGGGCAGTTGGCTCAGTGCCTTCGAGCTCGCCGACAAGGACGAGCAAGGCAACGCGGCCCCCGCGGGCACGGTGCTGATCGACGCGGCCCACAACTACGTCGTCGATCTACGCGAAAAGTCCGACAAAAAGCGGGTAATTGGCTTGGTCGGCGTGCACGACCTGGTGGTGGTCGAGACCGACGACGCGCTGCTCGTGGTGCCCCGCGATCGCTCGCAAGACGTGAAAGAAATCGTGGCCGCGCTGAAAGCGCGAGGGGACGCCGATCTCACATGACGCCCGCCGTGCTAAGCCGACCCCTCCCATGAAGCGCGCGTTTTATCCGACCACCCTCGCTGTCGCTCTCGCGTCGGCCATGTTGCTCGCCGCGTGCGAGGGCTGTCGAACGACGACCCCCGAGAACCCCGCCGTCGTCGCGGACGACACACCGACGTTGCGCCTGTTCTTGCTGAGCACCCCGGCGGGGGCCCTCGAGCCCTGCGGTTGCAGCAAAGATCAGCTCGGCGGCGTCGACCACCTCGCGGCGTTGATTGCGGCCGAAAAGGGCGGCGCCAAGGGCTCCGTGGTGCTCGGCGCGGGACCGCTGTTCTTCATGGATCCGTTGCTCGAAAAAGACATGGCCACGCAGGTCGAATGGAAGGCCGAAGCGCTGGCCCAAGCCACCCGCGCCATGGATCTCAAGGCCTGGGCACCGGGCGCCAACGACTGGGCCGCGGGCAGCGAAAAGCTCGCGGCGTACCGCGACAAATCGGGGGCCGCCCTGCTCGCCGCAAACCTCGATGGCGCCGTGGGCTCGAAGCCGTCGACGATGATCGAAGCCGCGGGAATCAAGATAGGCGTCGTGGGTCTGAGCCTGCCGGCCGTCGCCGGCGGGCCGTTTCCCGAGGGTGTGCAGGCGCAACGACCGCCCCTCGATGCCTTGAAGGCGGAGGTCGCGGAGCTCGAAAAAGCGGGCGCGCGCGTGCTGGTTGGGCTCGCCGCGTTGCCCCGCGGAGAGGCCCTGCGTTTGGCCGAAGCGCTGCCCGAGCTCGACGTTCTTTTGGTTGGAAAGCCCAGCGAGCGCGGTGATGGCAATGACGCCGCCAAGTCCCCCGTGCTGATCGGATCGACGCTCGTCGTCGAGACAGCGAATCACCTGCAAACCGTCAGCGTGGTGGATCTGTTTGTCCGAGACGAGGGCGGCGGACCCCTGCGATTTGCCGATGGCACCGGCGTCGAACGGGCCGAAGAGCTGCTCAGCTTGGGCCAACGCATCCGCGAGCTCGAAGCGCGCATCAACGGCTGGGAGGGCGACAAGAACGTGAAGCCCGAGGACGTGGCCGCGCGCAAGAAAGACCTCGAAAAGCTGCGCGCGGACAAACAAAAGCTCGAAGCGCAGAAGGTCGACGCGAAGGGCAGCTTCTTCCGTTATCGCTCGGTCGAGGTGCGCGTGGCGCTCGGCGTCGACGGCGCCGTGCACGAGGGCATGCTCGCCTACTACAAGCGCGTCAACGAGCACAACCGCGTCGCCTTCGCCGATCGCAAGCCCGAGCCCGCGCCCTCCAACCAAGCGTCTTTCGTCGGCGTGGACGCGTGCACCGACTGCCACGACGAAGAGCGCAAGGTGTGGGACGCGACGCCCCACGCGAAGGCCTATCCCACGCTGCAGAAAGACTTCAAAGAGTACAACCTCGAGTGCGTGAGCTGCCATGTGACGGGCTACGGTCTGCCCGGCGGCTCCACCGTCACGCACAACGAAAAGCTTCAAAACGTGGGCTGCGAGGTTTGTCACGGGCCCGGGTCGCTGCACATCAAAGCGCCGAGCAACAAAGACCTCATCATCGCCTCACCGGATCTCAAGACGTGCGTGAGCGAGTGCCACCACCCGCCCCACGTGGACGGCTTCGACGCGCAAGCGAAGGTCGCCGCGGTCCTCGGGCCAGGGCACGGTCGCTGACGTCATCGGGGTCTACGCCCACTTCCCTTTCGTGAGACACTAGGCCCATGAAACGGCGCATCCTCTTCGCGCTCACCTTAGGCCTCGGCGCTCTTCAACCGCTGGCGGGGTGCAGCGGCGGAGATAGCGCGACCCCACCCGGAACGAGCGGAGACGGCGGCGCAGGCGGCGATTCCACGAGCGCGACGGGGGGCGCCGAGCCGGTTCCGAACCGCTATTTCCTCCGCATCGACGACGCCGTGCCCGCGGACGTCGTGCTCGATCTCGACAAGCAAAAGGCCCTGAGCGTGTTCGGCTCGGAGGCCGACACGGTGCACCTGCTCGACGTGGACCCCACGCCGATGTTGATCAACGTGCTGACGTTGATTCAAAACGCCTGCGGAACGGCTTGGAAAAACGACGCGACGAATCCCCAGCACAACTGCGCGCTCACGGCCCTCGGCCAGTCCTTCGGCGCCAATTGGCAGACCACCCCCGAGTTTGCGCTCGTTCGTTTGCTGTCGATGACGCCCGCGAACACCGACGCGAGCGGCACGAGCCTCGACGACTTGCAGCAGCTCTTCGTGCAAAATCCCGGGCTTTTCGCCGTGGATTTCGCGCAACTCTTGGCGGAGGCCATGGCCATCGGGCGCACCACGCCGTTCATTCCACTGCAAAACCTCGCGGCCTCCGCGCGCACCGGGCTCATCGCCACGCACCCCTTCGCGACCCCCGCGGGCGACATCTCGGTGACGCTCTTCGACGGCCTGCTCGACATGGCGCCCCTCGCCAGCAAGCTCGGTCCCGTTGGACAAGCGCCTTACGCCAACCCGGGTGAGCATCCGGGCCTCTTGGTGCCCGACGACGCTTCGTTTCAAACAGCGAGCGACGCCTTGCTGCCCGAATTTCACATGCGCGCAACGGCGCGCTCGAACCTCGTGTGGGTGGACGGCGTCGACCTCTCGGGGGGCCGCGGCGAGGCCTACGTGATGAACGGCACTGCACCCCTGTCGTTCGACTTCATGGATCCCGAAAAGACCTTGATTGAAGGCATCGCCGACAACCCCACGCTCACCATGCGCTTTGCGCTGAACGAGCTTTCGACGTTCGTTCCTTCGTGCACCGACCCGGCGACCTGCGAGGGCAACAAGCCGCAAAGCCCCGTGGGCGCCAACACGGTGTGGACGGTCGCGCCGTTTTTCGCCGAGCACTTGGTGGCCGACTCCGCGCTAGCGACCTACGGCACGCGCGTCTTCTCGAAATGCTATCTGACCCTGAACCCCAACTGCTTGATGGGCGTGGACATCGGCACCTCTCCCCATCCACCTGGTTGGACGGTGTTCACGAGCTCCGTCCAAGGGGTCAGTGTCCCACCACCGCAATACCTTTGGGAGCTGCTCACCGAGGTAGGTCAGGTGGCGCTCCACGACCCGACGGGCGACGGCGTGCCCGACATCGCCGAGGGGCAGGCCCGCGCGACGTTCGCCCTCCACGATGTGCCGATCGGGCTCACGGGCGACGAGATTCTGGCCTCCATTCGACCCAACCTCCAGTCCCAATCCGACCTCATCGCCAACATCGTGGCTGGGAAGTTCTGGAAAGAGAACGGCGCCCTCGATTTCAGCTACCGGCGCGCCGATGACGGCAACACCTACCTGTATTTCGCGGCGCCGAGCGACCTGCGGCCCGACGCCGCGGGCTCCGATCTTCCCAAGGCCTACAGCTACGCCCACCGCGGCTTCTTCTCCGATGCAACCTTGGAAGACTCCAGCAAGGTCTCCAGCACCGCCATCGCGGGTGTCTCGGACACCGAGCACGAAAAGGTAGCGCTCGCTCAGGGCGACAACGTGCTCTACGTGGAGGACGACGCCGGGGAGCGCTACCGCCTGAAGATCTTCGTTCCCCAACAAAACGCCCTCGAAATCGTGCTCGAGGTCGAGCCCGTGGAGGCGCCGTGAGAGCTTTGCGCTGGGGCCTCGCCCTTGTCCTTCCCTTGGCCACCCTCGGCTGCGTCGAGGAGGTCGAGCTTGCCACGCCGCCCGACACGGGCGAGCTGGCGGTGGGTCAGAGCCGCACGGTCACGCTGCATTTTCTCCGCTTCGACGTCATCGGGTTCGAGCAGTCGCTCACCCTGGACGACCTCCGCGCGCTGCCCCAAAAGACGCTCGAAGAGACCTGGCTCCTCGATCTCGATCTGGGGCCCTTCGTGCACGGCGCCCTGACCAAGCTGCTGCTCAGCGAGCCGTCCGAGGTATACACCTGGCAAGAACCTTCCCAAAACCTCTGGCGGCTGTTGCAGATGTCCGCCGACGACACCAACCTGACCGGGACGAGCTTCGAGGAGCTGATCGGGATCAGCAAGGCCGTGGGCCTGCCCCCCTCCGCCGTGTTGGCCGATCTGGTCGAGGTGGATCCGAACGAGTCGCTGGTGAGCGTCGATCTGACCTCCCAGGTGGTTTTGACCAACGTCGTCGGCTCCCATCCCAACGCCAAATTTCGTCGCGGGCCCGTCAACGAAGCTCACCCCGACGGCCTCTACCCCGTCGCACCTGGGTCCTTGGCGGTCAGCCTGTACGACGTGATCAACGGCTTCTCCGATCTTGCCGAGCGCTTCGGTCCCGCGCTCGATCCGGACATGCCGAACGCCCCCCACCACCCGGGCTTCATCAAGGAAGCGGCCAGCATCGACGCGGTCGACGACGACTTCAGGATGACCGTGCGCGCGAGCCTCAACGCCCTACCGTACAAAGGCTTGGATCTGACCACGACAGGCATCGCCAGCGTGAACAGCACGCCGAGCCAGGTCGGCACCATGTTCGACTTCGCCGACCCCGATTGGCTGCGCCTCGACGGCCTGCGCGATAACCTTGCCATCCCTTCGATGACCATGACCATCTACGAGTCGGAGGACTTTTTGGCCGCGGGCGACTCCCGCGATCCCCTACCTACCGGCAATGGGGAGGTGTGGTCGAAGCCGCTCTGGGAGATGGAGCGCGTGCTCGCCGATGTGGGTCTGCTGCGTGCGGCGACGGTCCCCAGCCACTGCACCGCCTACGGCCCGTCGGGCGACGTCGACCCACCTTACCAGGCGGTCAACGCCTGCATCGACGAGACCGGGTGGGTCACGATTGACCTGGACAGCGCGGTGATTTTGTCGACCCCCGCGCCGGCGCCGCAATATTTTTGGGACATGTTGGGCGAGGTTGCCCAGGTGCGCTTGCACGACGGCGGGCTGAGCGAAGGTGAAGGAAACGCCGAGCTGACCTTGACGAACGTGCCCATCGGCGTGACCACGGCGTCGATCGTCGAGCAGATGAAGGCCAATGTCCAGAACGACCCGGACGCGCTGCGGGCCCTGGCGGCGGAGCTGAACGACACGACGGACGGTGACGCCGATTTTTACTACTACATCCCCAATGACCCGGCTTTTGCCGGCGATTTTCTGTATTTCGTCACGCCGGAAGACCTGCGCAAAGACGACGACGGCGAGCTCGCGCGGCCCTACAGCTACACGCACGTCGGGTTCTACGCGGACGAGGGGCTGACCCAGAAGGTGTCGAGCCTGGACGCCATCGACGGCGACGCGGAGCACGAGAAGGTGGCCATCCAAGCGGGCGACACGCTCTTTTTGGAAGACGACGCGGGCGCCCTGTTTCGCATCGCGGTGGGGCAAAAACCGAGTCCCCGGCGCATTGACCTGACGGTGACACGGGTCCGATGAAACGCTCTTTTCTGACCTTCCTCTGCGTCAGCCTGCTGCCGGCGACAGCCTTCGCTTCGGGGCTCGACGCACCGGCCCTCGGCCCTGGCTCTTCCGGCCCGACCACCTGCGATCCCGTCGCGGTGTATTGGAATCCAGCCGCCTTGACCTGCCTGAAGACGCCGCAGGTCATCTTGGGGGGCGCCCTGGTGTTGGCCCACGTCAGCTACACGCGCGAGCGGCGGGCCACCTACCAGTCTCCCGATTCGCTGGACTTCAAGGTGCCCATCGAAGCATCGAACGTCGACGCCTCGAAGACGGGCGAGTCCGAAGAAGTGTCCACCACACCTTTCGCCCCGGTCGGCGACTTGTTCATCGGTCTACCCTTGACCAAGGATCTGGTGGCTGGCTTCGGCGCCTACGTGCCCTACGCCGCGGCCCTCGATCTCCCCGACGACGGCCCCCAGGCATTTCAGGTGCGCGGCGCTTTCATCGCCATCTCCCATGTCACGTTGAGCGGGGCTTACCGCGTGGCGCCGCAGTTTTCGGTAGGCGCGGGGGTGACCTACGTGGGCGGCTTCGCCGAGCTGTCCAAGCTGCAAGATTTCGCGGCGATGCGCGAGCTGGGCGAGGGTTTGGCTCGGGATCCGATTCGCCAAGAAAACGACTTTGGCCCCGACGCGCCCCCCGAGGTCCGCGAGCTGGACACCTTGGCCCGACCGATCTCGTTGAAGCGAGCCTTTTCCAACGGGATTACGGGCAACATCGGCGTGCTCTACCAACCCACGAAGGACATCAGCGTGGCGCTCAACTACCAACACAGCGCGGCGATGCGCTTCAAGGGTGATTTGAGCATCGACATGAACACCGATTTCTTCACGAAGGACCTGTCGGCTCAGGGCATCCGCTATGCGCCGCTCATCCAGGCTGACGCTGAGCTTGCCTTCGATCTTCCCAAGCGTCTGACCCTGGGCGGCAGCTACCGCATCAACGACACCTGGGAATTGGCGGGCTTTTTGTCGTGGGTGATGTACTCCGACCTGGAGGCCTTCGAGGTGACCGCCACCTCGAAGGACCTGGCCCAGCCCAAGCTCGGTCTGGGCGACTCGGTCAAGACCGTCTTGCCACGGGACTGGAACGACACGGTGTGGGTCGAGGGCACGGCGCGTATGCGGCTCAACAAAACCATGCGGGGTTGGGGCACCTTGGGCTACCAATCACCCGCCTCCCCCGACCACACGATCGACATGGCTTCGCCCGACGGACATCGCTTGATCGGCGGTGTGGGCGGCGAGCTCGTGGTGGACGAAGGCGCGGCGCTGATCGGCGATTTGCGCGTGCAGGGCATCTTGCCAAGGCACGTGGTGGCGTCGGACTACGATCTTGCCAACGGCACCTACGGCCTCGTCGCCGTCGCCGCCGGAGGTCACCTGAGGGTCGACTTTTGAGCGCGGCTCCGCCCCTTCACGGCCTCTTGCTGTCTCGGACATGGCTCGCGCCGTCGGCACGGCTCGCGGGCGAATCGCTGCGCACGGCGTTGTCGCACGACGTCCTCGCGCGCCTCGAAGCTCAAGGCGGCGTCGAGGTTACCCGGCTCGACGCACCTCCGCCCGCCCACCCGATGCAGCAGCTCGCGAGGCAGATCGCCGCGCAACGCCCGACCCTCCTGGTGGTCGACGATGTTCCTTTTCTCGCCCCCGACGTGATCACCGAGGCGGCAAACGCGCTTCGGGCGGGAGTCGATCTGGTGGTCGGACCGGCCTGGGGAAAAGAAGCCTACCTGGTGGGGCTCGGACCGCAGGCGACGGGGCTCGGCCGCGTCCTGGAAAGCACGGGTCTCGCCCTGCGTCCCCTTATCGACGCGGCCGAGCAGCGGGGTCTTACCTTCCATGCCCTGCCGTCGGCGTGGACCATGGCCGATCGCGGCTCCCTCGACCGCCTGCCGCGACAGCTCGGCGCCACACCTCCCTACGCGGCGTCTTACCCCACGCGCACCGCCGAGGTCGTCCAGCGGGAGCACGCGCTGCAAGCCACCACGCCGCGGAGCTACCATTGGACGACGCTCAGCTCGCGGCTCATTTACGAGAACAAGTGGGTAAGGTTTGACGAAAACCTGGTTCGCATCCACTCGCACGAGCTGACCCTGTACGGCATGCTGGTGTGCAAAAAGGCCCTTGGCGTGGTGCCCCTCAACGCCGACGGCAGCGTGCGCCTGGTGCGCCAGTTCCGCTACATCGCCCAGCGCTTCACCTGGGAGATCCCGACGGGCGCGGCGGAGGACGGCGAGACCTGGGAAGAGGCGGCCCAACGCGAGCTGCGCGAGGAGGCGGGCGTCCACGCGCGTAGGCTCCTGCCCTTACCCACCGTCCATACCAACAAAAGCATCCTGGACGAAGAAGCGCGGCTTTATGTGGGCCTCGATCTGACCCCCGCCGAGGGTGAGGCCGACGCCACCGAAGACATCACCGTGCACGACTTGCCATGGTCGGAAGCCATGGATCTCATCGCCAAGGGCGAGATCGTCGACGGCCTGACCTTGGTCGCGCTGCTCGCGGCGGACCGGCTGCGGCTCGAGCTCATTCGGCCGAGCGAGGCTTCACCTTAGCCATCTTGCGCTTGGGAGGCGCGTAGCCGGCGAAGGCGCTCTTCTTCGGGTCGGCGTGGGAAGGTGCCGCCGATTTGCCGGGTTTCGGGCCCGTTTTCGGGTACCCTTGCTTGACCTTACCAGCCTTGTGCTCTTTCGGTGCAGCGTGGGCAGGTCGCTCTTCCGGCGGCGTGTACGCCTTGCGCTCTTTCGGCGCAGCGTG
>CAYLJT010000235.1:0-10589 GCA_964383995.1 uncultured Polyangiaceae bacterium | reverse complement strand
CTACGCCGTGGAGGGCTTCAACGGCGACGATGAGCCCTCGTTCCTGATGGCAAACTCCGCCGGAAACGGCTTCGCGTTCGCCGACGAGAGCGGCGACCACGCGTCGCGCTTCTTTCTGCGCGCCTCCGATCTCAGCACCTACCTGCTCTACGATCAGGACAGGCGCTACTTCACGGCGATGGGCACGCCGGACACGGGGTATTGCCTCGCGCGCGTCGAAAAGCTCGAGTCTCCGCTCACCCAACTGGACGACAGCTTCCGTTCGCCCGCCGAATGGCTGCTCGAACCTTCCCTCCGCGATCCAAAGCGCTACCACTTTCGCCACTACCAAAGTCAGCTCTACCTGACCTTGAACGGGCTCACCGCCGACCCGGGCTCGGCCGCCATCATCACCCTGTTTCCCAAAGAAGGCTGCGCCGAATTTCCAGAGCTGTCCGTCGACGCCACGGGGACCGTCACGCCTCACACCTGGGAAGACGGCGATCTGTATGGCATCGCGGAGATCCACTCGCACATGATGACGAGCTTTGGCTTCGGGGCAGGCAGCACCTACCACGGCGGCCCGTTTCATCGGCTCGGCGTCGAGCACGCTCTGCCCGATTGCGAGCCCTGGCATGGCTTCGAGGGTCGCCGCGACGTGGTCGGCTTCTTCTTCGACGGCGACACCTCGAACCTGGACACCACGGCACTCTTGCCCATCATGTTGACGGGTCAGGCGTCCACCTTCAACCACAACACCGCGGGCTACCCCGACTTCACCGACTGGCCCAACTCGTGGAAGCGGGCCACCCACCAGACCATGTATTATCGCTGGTTGGAGCGCGCCTACCTGGGCGGCATGCGCCTCGTCGTGCAGCTCGCCACGGGCAACTCGGTGCTCTGCGACCTGGTCACCGGGATCCGCTCGCAAACGGCCCTCATTTCCTGCAACGACATGGTCAGCGTCGACCGTCAGATCCTGGAGACGCGCAACCTGGAACGCTATATCGACGCCCAGTCGGGCGGACCCGGCCAGGGTTGGTTTCGCATCGTGAACAGCCCCGCCGAGGCGCGGGCGGTGGTGGCCGAGGGTAAGCTCGCCGTGGTGCTGGGCATCGAGATCTCCAACCTGTTCGATTGCTTCTTGACCCCGCCCGCGGGCTTCGAGGCGTGCACCGAGCAATCTGTCCGAGACAAGCTCGACCACTACCACGAGCTCGGCGTGCGTGTGGTCTTCCCGGTGCACAAGTTCGACAACGGCTTCAGCGCCGGAGACGGCTCGAACGGCGTGATCGAGCTCGGCAACTTCATCAACACCGGGCACTACAACAGCGACGTCGAAGACTGCCCTGGCCCCGACGCCGCCTTCGACGGTGGCGACGTCACCTTCGGTGGCCTCAACCAACCGCGCGACGTGTACGACTCTCCACCGCCCGTCGACATGAGCGGCTTCGCCGAGTCCCCCACGAGCACGCTCTTACCTTTCCTGGACGTCATCCAAGAGCCGCCGCTCCAGGGCAATTATTGCCGCAACCACGGCCTGACGCCGCTTGGCGAGACGCTCATCCGCGAGCTCATGAAGCGTGGCATGTTGGTGGACATCGCCCATCTCCCCCAGCGCGCGCTGAGCCGCGCATACGAAATCTTGGAAGAAGAAAGCTACCCCGTGGTCAAGACCCACGGCAGCACCAACGGCGGCCGCGTCTACAAGAACGGCGGCATGACCGGCAGCGGTCTCGGACGCTGCGGGTCGAGCACCCCGGGCTCCATGGGCAACGGCCTAGCGTATGCCGTCGCCGAGCGAACCGCCGCGGGCGGCTACCCCGCGGAGGCCCTCGCCTTCGATCTGAACGGCTTCGCCCACGGACCGCGCCCGCGGTTTGGGCCCGACAGCCCTTGCTCCGAGCCGCAGGAAAATCCTGTCAGCTACCCCTTCACCTCCTTCGATGGTCAGGTCACCTTCCAACAGGCAACGCTGGGCAACCGGGTGGTCGACTTCAACACCGAAGGCATGATCCACATCGGTCTGCTGCCCGAGCTGATCGAAGACGCGCGCCGCGACGGGGTGACCGACGAGCAGCTAGAGCCGCTGTTTCGCTCCGCCGAAGCGTACATTCGCATGTGGGAGCAGGCGGAGGCGCAGGGCGCGGCGATGGGGCTGTAGGATCATCTACATCGTTGGGAACGGCATCGATTCCTGTGAGCACGTGCGCTAGCTGGCCTTGGCCAACCACGGCGGCAGCATGCGCGCGAGGGCGGGCCGCACGACGGTATCGACGGCGCTGACCATGACCGCACGCTTGGCCTGCTCGTCGAGCCTGCCATGACCGGGTGGCGCCGTGGACGGTCGCTCGCCGGGATTCTCATCGGTAAGACCAAGCAATGCCTCATCGAACGCCTGCGCTACCGCGGCGGCAACGTCGGCACCGCCTGCCGCCACAGCCCAGGCCACGAAACGCCACGCCAACACGGCGTGTCGCGCTTCGTCCTCGGCGATTTGCTCCAAGATGTCTCGGACAACGGGATCCCTGGCCACCGTGCGTTGCGCGTTCGCCAGCGCTGCTGCCAAGGTCTCCCCCACACAACCTTCCTTCACGGCGCGGGCCGCCACATCGGCCAGATCGGCCCTGACCTCGACCCGGCCCCGGAACGGCATGGCGGCAGGTTCGATGGCGAGACCGGCATAGGCACTGGCCAGGGCGAAGCACATCTGCGCGTGGCGCACTTCGTCCCCTGCCGCGCCATGGGCGTCGAGCAGCAGGTCGGCGGGCGCGCCGACCGCCATCAGCTCCAGTGCGAAGCGCGAGAACGAGGCCACCGAAGCGTGCTCCAGCAACGCATCGTCCAGCCACTCTCGCGCGAGGACGGCGCGAACATCGGGCGACAGGTCGTCGACACGCGGACGCGACGCCGCCAACCAGGAGGACGACTTGCCTCGGCGGGCGGGCGCAGTGAGCGGGAGATTGGCTTCCAGGAAAGGTCGACCGCTGCCGTGGCAGCTCGAGATGACCATGTAGCAACATTGACCGTCCTTCAGGACGGCCGGCGCCACGCTGGAGAGGGAATAGCCGCACACGAGCTCCAGTTGCGGAGCGGCCTCCTCGGGAGGAAGGCACATGACTCCGCCACCCGTGGACGCCGCGGTGCTCACGCGCGCGCCACCTTCCCCACCGGCGCCTCCCACGCCAGGGGCTCCACCGGCCGCGCCACCTCCACCGACCCCATCGCTACCGCCGCCGGCTCCGCCGCGACCTCCGACACCTTCAGCGCCGCCTTGGCCCGCGCCACCTTGGCCCGCGCCGCCTTGGCCCCCGCCCCCAGCGCCCGTGCCTCCAGGTGGATCGATGCACACCGTCTCGTTCTGGCCCGTATAGCTGCCATCGCCCACCGAGCTGTTGTTGCCTGCACCCCCTTGACCGTCGTCCGTCCCTACGTCGCTCCCGCAGCCAATCGCGGTGGAAAGGGTGGTGGCGGCCGCCGCCTGCAGGATCGTGATGCGAAGAGCGCGAAGAAATTCGGGGGATAGGGACATGACGTTGCTCCTGACCGAGACAAGACGACCCGCGTTACGCACCTCCGAGCCGCCTCGGGGGTAGGTCAGCAACGGTCATGCCCGAGCGCCCACCGCCCCGACCGCCGAGCTGCGCGGGCCCTCTCTTCCCTTTTTTTCAGCACGAAAAGCGTTCTCATCGACCCCCTCGGCGGAGGGCGCCGCTGACGCATCCTGTGCCACTCCGCGTGGATCCACCTTGCCACAGCAGGCGTGCCGCGGGGGCACAGGGGCGCCCCTTGCCATGTACCGCCGACCGCTGCTGCGTACCGTCAGGGGGTAGGCTCGCGCTCGCAGACGTAACCTGCCATGTCGTCGCAGTCTTGCGCGCTCAAGGCGAGGTGCTTTGTTAGAATCGCAACACAGGTGCCGACCTGCGAGGGCTCGTCGTCGGCCCAAAGGGAGTCTTCATTCCAGGGCTCGCCGTTGACCCACTCGAACTCGCCCGCGGCGCCTTCGCTCGCACCTACCCACGCGTCCTCGGCCAGGCGCTGCGTAATGAACCCTAGCTCGTCGGCAGAGGTCACCGAGGCCAGGTGACCTCCCCAATGGACACAGGTCGCCTCCGCCTCGGACCAGGCCGCCGCGGAAGGGAGGTCGTGGAGCAAGTAGCAATGGTGTGTGGTCGGGTCGCGGAAGGCCGGGGCCGGACCGCAGTCGACCTCGCACGCGCTGCAGCCGTCGCCGTCACGCTCGTTCCCGTCGTCGCACTCTTCGGCGCCTTCCACCTTGCCATCTCCACAGACGGCGGCGGGCATGCCCCCCGGCGGATCGTCCGTTTCGCCGGGCCCGCTGGAGGACGCCTCGCCATTGCCATCATCGACGATGGTGGGCTCGTCGATGCTCAGGAGACCATTGCAACCAACCAAGAAGAGCATCAGTCCGAAGAGCCCATGTCGGCACATCAGAAGGCTCCTTTCAAGGAGGCGCCGAAGCCGTCGGGCCCGACGCTCGCCGAAGCTTGGAGCGGTTGTTCATCGTCGCTCGAACCGAACAGAAAGAGCGCCGCGCCGCCTGCGAACATCACGCCGCCCGCGATGAAGAGGCCCGTCGCCGCGTCGCCCGCGCTGCGCGCGTTGTTGCGGATGGCAGCCCCCTCCGCGCTGCAGGCGTTGCCGTCGCAACCATGGCTGTTGGAATCATCCAGCTTCGACTTGGCGACCACACCGTAGGCGGCGCCCGCCGAGAGCGCGACGACGCCGAGGGCGGCGGACACGGCACCGACGGACTGGTAGGTCGTCCAGCGTGGGGTCGTCGATCTTACCTCCATGGGAGGTGGCGCCGGCTTGGGTAGATCGGCAGCAACCAGTGGCGGCACGGCGACCTGCGTGATGGCGCCGTCGGCGGACAGAGTCACCGAGCTTACCCAAGGCGCCTTGCCAGGCGCCGAGACGCGGATCTCGTAGCGCCCTGGATCGAGCGGGATCGGAATGTCGGCGCTGCTCGCCGTGACGCTCAGATCGTTGATGCGGATCACGAGCTCGGGGGGGAGCTCGACCGGTAAGAGCAGGCGGAGCTTGGGCACCAGCGCGTCCACGCGGGCGAGCTCTTCGTTGATGATTGGCAGTCGCTCGTCGTTCTCGACCCGCGCGAGGTTTTGCGCGCGCTGCCAGTTGGAGCGGGCGACGGCCAGGTGACCAAGCTGATGCTCGCACTCGGCGAGCTTGCCGTAGGTGCCGACCTTGGGCGCCAGACGTCCGCTCTCTTCCAACTTCGGACAGGCCTCGCGGTAGCGTCCCTCGGCCATGAGGTCGCGCCCCGCGTTGAACAGCTCGGTGGCGAGGGCGTCGTCGTAGCCCTGGGCCCGCGCGACGACGGGTAGGGAGAGGGTGGCAATGAGCGCGATACAAGCTCCGATTCGCATCGGGGTAGCTCCTCTGCGGCGATGGCAGCCCGTGAGGTTAGGTGAGTTCTTGGACCGAGCGCAAGGGCCCTGTGACGCCGCGGAGACGCCCCAGAAAGACGATCACGAAATCCCGAAAGACAGCTCGCAAAGCACCGCCCTAGCGCCCTTCGCCGACCCCTGGTAGTCTGCCTCGAAGCCTGTCCGTCGTGAGCATGAATACGCCATGAACAGTCCCGTGCTCGATCGCGGCGCCCTCGCCGAGCGCCGCGTTGGAACGACGCTCAAGGGCAAATACCGCGTGGTGCGGCTGCTCGGGGTGGGCGCGACCGCCGCGGTGTACGAGGCCGCCCACCGCAACGGGCATCGCGTGGCGCTGAAGCTCCTCCACGCCGAGCTGTGCAGCGACCCCGCGACGCGCACCCGCTTCCTGCGCGAGGGCTACGTCGCCAACAACGTCGACCATCCAGGTTCGGTGCGGGTCCTCGACGACGACGTGACCGAGGACGGCGCCGTCTTCCTGGTCATGGATCTCCTGGAGGGGCGGACCCTCGATGGCAAGCCCACGACAACCTGGACCGCCGAGGAGGTCCTCGGCCTCACCCACCAGCTCCTCTCGGTGCTGGGAGCCGCCCACCAAAAAGGCGTCGTTCACCGGGATATCAAGCCGGAAAACCTGTTTCTGACCCGGGAAGGTCAGCTCAAGGTGCTCGACTTCGGTCTGGCCAGGCTGCGCGACACGCCTGGTGCCCGGGCGACACATTCCGGTCAGGTGTTCGGTACACCCGCGTTCATGCCGCCCGAGCAGGCCCTCGGTCACATGGACGAAGTGGACGCCAGGTCCGACCTGTGGGCCGTCGGCGCCACCGCCTTCTACCTCCTTTCACGCAAGCTCGTGCACGAGACCGCCACCGTCGGCGAGCTGTTGGTGCGCACCGCGACGCACCCCGCGCGCTCCGTGCGCGAGGTGGCCCCTACCCTCCCAAGTGCAGTGGCGGCCGTCATCGATCGCGCCCTTGCCTTTCGCAAGGCCGACCGCTGGCCCAGCGCGGAGGCGATGCAAGCTGCGTTGGAGCGAGCCTTCTCCGAGAGCTACGGACGTGCGCTTGCACCCTTTGTCGCGCGGGCGACGGGACCTCGACCACGTCTCGGACACTCCCGTCGAGCGCCTTTCTGGGTAGGTGTCCTGGTGGCGACGGGAGCCGTCGTGGGTGGTCTTCTCTTGATCCTGGGCAGAGCCGCCGAAGAGCCCGTCCCCTCGACCCCCGTAACGACCATCACCCCCGTTGCGCCCTCCGAGGATGCCGGACCCGCAGGCCCCGAGCTCCCCGACGCCGCCGCGCCGCAAGACGCGGGACCGGCCGCTTCGCCGCCCAAGGTCCCGAGCGTGCCTCATCCACCAGCGAACCGCACGAAGCGGGCGTTCGACCGGCAGTAGGTAGCTTGTTCGAGCCTTCGGCCTCGCAGTAGGCCTCTTGGTGCAACTGCCTGGAGTCGCCAGCCGACCGGCATCAGCGCACAGGACACGTGCCCTCCGACGGAGTAGGTCGGATCTTGTAGCTGCGAACGACGTCGTGGTCTTTCTCGTCGACGGTGAGTGTCAGTCGCAGGTCGCGACCTCGCTCGCAGGAAAGGAGGATGGTCCGGTCGAATACGACGTGCTCGGCGGACCTTACCTGGCAACGGCCATACTTCTTGCGAAGACCGCTGTAGAAGTCGGACACCTCGTCGCGCTTGGGGAAGGCCTTCGACAAGTGCTTCTTGTACAGGGCATCGCTCCAATTGCCGATCAGCTTGGCGAGCGCGTCTGCCACCTTGCGCTCTTCCGGGGGAATCGGGACGTCGCGCGACGTACCGCTGAAGCCCGAGATCAGGCCGTCAGGGCCGAGGTCCACCTCCATTTCGAGCGGGCCTTTGCTGCAAGCGAGCGACAAGCGGGCGTGGGTGGGATCGAAGATCTCGATGGGCTTCCAACCCGTGCAGGTGCCGTGGCGTTCGCGGTAGCCGGCGAGCTCTTTTTGTTCTTCGGGGATGGCCCTGCGGCCCTTGGTCAACATGGCCGTGTAGGTGGCTTCGTCCCAAGCATGGATGACGGCCATTAGCTTGTCTATCGCCGGGGCAAAGGAGGGTGCGAGCACCGCTGTGCGTGGCGTCAGGCCTCCTGTTTTGCGCAGCGCGTCCATGACCTTCATGGCGATGGCCTCGGTGTCGGCTTCATTGGCATTGACAAGGGTGATGACGCCAACTCCCTGTTTGGGTAGAAAGCGCACGTCGGAGCGGAAACCGTCAATGCCCCCATTGTGCCACACCAAAGGGTCAAACTCGCACGTCTTGGCCGCAACCCAGCCGAAGCCATAGGTCTCTGTGATGGCGTCGACGGCCTTCTCACCTTTCTGCGCGTCTGGCTCCAACCGGACCCACAGGCCGCTTGCGACACCCGTCGAGTGGGCCTCACGCACCGTGCTCCGAGCGATAGGGCCCGGATCGGCGCCCCCGCGCGGCGGGTAGGCGGCGAGCTGGAATGCAAGGTAGCGGGCCATGTCGCGGGTCGACGCGTACAGGCCTCCCGCGCCCTCGGCCGCGCCGAGCTTCCAGGGTTCGGCGACCTTGGGGCTGCCACCGTCTTTTCCAGCGTAGCCGATGGCGAGGCGATCGGTGGGAAGATCGGCGGCGTCCCACCCCGTCGACGTCATGCCGAGGGGGTCGAGCAGGCGCTTCTTGACGAGATCGCGATATGGCGTGTGCGCGGCGCGCGCGGCTGCGATGGCAAGGAGGGAGAAGCCAACGTTGGAGTACGACCACTGCGTGCCGGGTGGCGACGCCAACGCAAACCCCGCGAGCGAGCGTGTGACGTCGTCTTCGGAGGGGCCGGTTTCCTGGGGGAAGGAGCCGCTGCGCGGCAGGCCCGACGTGTGGGTCAGGAGCTGGCGGAGCGTGATGGGCCGCGAGTCCAACGTGGGGTAGACAAGCCCTGACGCTTCGGGCAGCCAGTGGGCTAGAGAATCGTCGAGCGCAAGCGCCCCCTCGTCGCGCAGCGAAAGCAGCACAAGCCCTGTGAACGACTTGGTGATCGAGCCAATGCGGTAGATGGTGTCGGCGTCAGGAGCTTTTGCGGAAGCGACGTTGGCGTAGCCGAAACCCTTCGCATAGAGCAGCTCGCCGTCGACAACGACTCCAATGGTAAGACCTGGAAGCTTTTGTTTGCTGAGCTGATCGGCGCCGATGGTGTCAATGGCCGTAAACGCCGTGCGGAGCTTCGCGACACGCTCCGGGTCTGCGAACGCGAAGGAGGCCCCGGGCTCGGCAAAGCGCTGTGGAAGTGCGGGCGCCGCCGGAGCGGCGAGCGTAGCGGGCGGCGCGGACGCAGGCGCAGGCGGCGCTGGAGGAGCCGACGGCAAGGAAGGCTCGGGCGCCGCGGAGGCGCAGGCGGTGAGGGCGAGAGCGAAGGTCAGGTGGTGGGCGCGCACGCGGTCAGTGTACACGAGAGCGGGCCTGGCGGAGAAGTTCCAGGCCCTGGTTGCACAGCCTTGGGAGCGCGTGGCGGTGGCAAGCGGCTTTGAGGTCGTGCCATGGACCGTACCACCAAAGTGGTATGGCCTTGGACCTGAAAGCTGCATACCCATGTCCGGGAGGAGCACCCATGGATGGCCAACCCTTCACGGTTTTCATTAGTCACACGCATGACGACGAAGCCCTGGCGCACGCACTTCGAGGCCTTGTAAAAAGTAGCTTCGCTGACCGCATCAGGCTTGTTTATTCGAGTGACTTCACCGACGGCGGCGGTGTTCAAGTCGGCGAGAACTGGCTTCACTGGATCGCGAATGCGGTAAAAACGAGCGATCTTACCTTCGTGATTCTCACGCCGAGATCCGTACAAAAGCCGTGGATTCTTTGGGAGTCCGGCGCGGTAACAGGGGTCGCCCTGGCAAACAACGCCTTGAGTCGCCTCGTTCCCATTCTCTATCGCATGGGCCCGGAGGGGATGCCCGAGCCCATGCGTACCATTCAGGCGGTCTTGGGCGAGCAACCAAAGAGCATCCACCGACTCCTGCAGCGCCTCAACGCCGAGACAACCCAATATCCCGCTGGAGTGCTAGAGGCTGTCGCCGAGAAAAACGAAAAGCCGTACCTCCAAGCCGTGGCCGAAGCGCTTCTAGAGCAGCCGCTGCTGCTCGACGAAGCACAGGTTGGCGAGTGGGTGAACCGGCTGGATCGACTGCGCGCAGAAAAACGAAGCGCCGAGGTGGGGCACCTCCACCGCGCTCTTCAACTTGCCACCGCGGGCGTGGCAGGCCGAGGGTTGCTCGATCTGCGAATTCATCGTCGGCTTGGCGAGATGTACCTCGAAGCAAAGGACGGAAAAAGAGCCATCGAAGAGATAGAACACGCCGTCCTGCTCGCCCCCCGTGACATCTACCTATTACACCAGCTCGGCCTGGCCTATCTGGAGCAAAAAGACACGGACGAGGCCTCGCGGGTGCTAAAGCACATCGAGAAGTTGGATCCCGACATTTCGAAAACCAACCCAGAAATTGCTGGTTTCAAGGGCCGACTTTATCGGGAGCTTTGGACGAAAATCAAAGACCCACGGCTCCTGCGAACTGCAAGAGATGCCTACGCGGACGCGCTCGCGGTCAAGACCAATTCCTACTACCTGGCCGACAACGTAGCTCAGCTCAGCCTGACCCTGGGCGAAAAGCAGCACGCCATCGACACCTTCCGACGGGCAAGGGAAATCATCGAAGGTAGCGGCGAGCGCAGCGTATGGAGCCTGGCGAGTCTTGCGACCGCCTACATCGCTTGCGGCGACGACCCGGCAGCCGTCCTGAAGGCAATTTGGGAGATGAAGCCGGCCGCTCGGGAGCAGGAGTCGATCGGTGGTGGTTTGCAGCGCGTGCAGGAGGGTCTGGGGTTGGAGCGATCTTCGCTCGACACGTGGATAAGAACCCTAACCACCGGTGCCACTTGACGCTACGCTAACACGGCAACCTCTACTCGATATCGCCGGCTTTACGCGCCCACTCCACGGCTGCGCGCAGGACAGCGGGATCCTGTTTTGCCTCTGCGATACGTTGGGAGACCAGAAGAAGATCGGCTCGTTTGCTGGACCGATGGCGATGCCGTCCGCTTCGGGATCGAGGTCAAGGTGCGCCATCACTTTCGGATGGCCGGGCTCGATGAGGCCTCGGACGATTCCAGCCCACGTTTCACCGCCCC
>CAYLJT010000234.1:0-10602 GCA_964383995.1 uncultured Polyangiaceae bacterium | reverse complement strand
GGCCATGGACCTGCGCGAGGGGCTGCCGAACGACCGATCACCTGCGATCGCCGCCTTCGGCCTGGGCCTCCCCAAGCGCCAAAGCGGCCTTTCGCTAGTGGTCGACGGGGTCGCCACACGCCCGCCGCGCAACGATGGTGGCGCTGTTATTTTGAGCTCAAACGGTTTGCTTGTCGAGGTCGCCGTCGGGAGCGCGTGGTCCGTCCCCGCCGGGGGTTCCGCGGTGGAGCTGCCAATGCTCGCGGAGGCGGGCGCGATGCTGCGGGACACGCGGCGAATAGGCCGGAGACAAGCCCGCGGCGCGCTGTGCAAGAGCGAGGGCGGCTGGCTCTTCGTGGCGCAAGCGGTGGCCGATTCGAACGAGCCCAACACGACGACGCTGCTCGAGCTCGGGTGTGTCTCGGTGCTATCGCTCGATCGGCAGACCGGACGCCTCGCGGTCTTCGAGCGTCGCATGAGCGCCGACGAGCCGTTTGTCCCCCGGGAAATCAGCATGATGTACGTGCTCGATGGGGACCCCACGGTCGGGCCGCCGACGACGGTGCCGTGAGCGGGGAGGTCCTCACGGAGGAGCAGCCTCGGCGTATCGCTCCGCGCGCGCTGCCTCTGGTAGACTGCGCGGCCATCTCCCCGCGTGCGGAGCGTCGCTCCAACCGAGCCGACAGGACGCGCGCCGAGTGAAAAATCCCCCATGAGACAAGTCTGGATCACCAAGGCCGGCGCCCCCGAGGTGCTGCAGGTTCGCGAGGCGCAGGACCCCGACGCGGGGGACGGCGAGGTCCGCGTGCGGGTCCGTGCCGCGGGCATCAACTTCGCGGATCTCATGGCGCGCATGGGCCTTTACCCCGATGCACCCCCTTTGCCCTGCGTGGTCGGCTACGAGGTGGCGGGGGTCATCGACCAGATCGGCAAGGGCGTCAGCGGCTTTTCGGAAGGTCAGAAGGTGTTCGCCATGCCGCGGTTCGGGGGCTACACCGACACGCTGACCATCTCTTCCGCCCAGGTCATGCCCATTCCGGACGGCATGACCTTCGAAGAGGCTGCGGGCCTACCGGTGGTCTACCTGACCGCGTACACGTGCATGTTCTTCACGGGCTACCTGCGCCCAGGGGCCACCGTGCTCATCCACTCTGCCGCCGGGGGCGTCGGGCTCGCGGCCATCGAGCTCGCGAAGACGCGCGGGGCCACCATCATCGGTACAGCCTCCACTTCCAAGCACGACTTCCTGCGCGAGCACGGGGTAGCGCACTGCATCGACTCGTCGGCGGACATCGCCGCCGCCGCGCGCGCCATCGTGGGCGACAAGGGCGTCGACCTGATCCTCGATCCGATAGGTGGCAGGTCGTGGACCGATGGCTACGATTTGCTCGGGCCTTGCGGCCGAATCGTGGCCTTTGGGCTGTCTGCCGCGGCGTCGGGGAAGACCCGAAGTCTGCTCCATGCCCTCGTGCAAATCATGAAGGTCAGAAAGTGGAGCCCGCAGCGGCTCATGGATGACAACAAGACCATCACAGGGGTCAACATGGGTCACATGTTTGACCGCCTCGACCTGTTGATCCCCCAGTTTGACGAGCTGATTGCCATGTACAAAAAAGGTCAGATCCACCCGCGCGTGGACAAAACCTTCACCTTCGACGAGGCCCCGCTTTCCCACCACTATCTCCACGATCGCAAGGCCAAAGGGAAGGTCGTCCTGGTGCCCTAAGCGCGGCCTGCGGCGCGCCGCCTTACCATTCGCCCCTCCGCTTCCGCTTCCCTGTGCCCGCCGGTGAAAGGTTCCGCCCTCGTGTCCAAGCTTGAACGCGCTCGCCAGTTGACTGCCCGGCTCACGCGGCCGTTTTCCCGCTTCGCGCCCTACCTCCCGTCCGAACGCGCTTTCCGCGGCGCCGCCTGGGGCCTCGCCATCGCCAGCGTGGCGGTGCTCTTGCTCGACACCACCCAATACACGGTCGGTACGACGACGTTCTTGATGGTCGCGCTGGGCGTGCCCATTTTCACGTTGCTTGCCATCGTCGTCGGCCTGGCTGCGGCGGGCGCCATCCGCTTGGTAGGTTTCCTACCTCCTGTCTACCGTCGGGTGCTGTGGGGCTCGCTGTTCCTGCTCTACGACGTCGTGCTCATCGGAGAGCCGAGCGAGCGCTACGCCATCCTCGTCCCTACCGTGGTGCTCGGCTCGATCATCGGCGGCGCCGCGGTCTCCCTCCGCAAGGAGGACGGTGAGCCGAAGGGGCGCACGCTCCTCGCGCGGGGCCTTCTTGTGGGCGGCGTGGCGGCGAGCCTCACGCTCATCGCCTATTACTTCGTCGGCGGTGCGCTGGGGCCGAACCCGACAGTGATCCACGCTGACGCAAAGGGCGGCGTCGCTCCACCCGCCCTATCCATGCCTGACCCGTCAGCGCCGGGGCCCTTCACCGTCAAGTTTCTTACCTACGGCAGCGGCAATTCCATTCGACGACCGGAGTACCTGGTGGCGGGCGACCTCAAGACGCCGGTGTTCGACGGCAGCCCCTACGTCCAAGGTTGGAACGGCACGGGCGGCAAGCTGCGCACGAAGTACTTCGGCTTCGATGCGGCGCACATGCCGCTCAACGCCCGCGTGTTCTACCCGGACGGGCCGGGCCCTTTTCCGGTCGCCATGATCGTCCACGGCAACCACATGATGGAAGACGTCTCCGAGCCCGGCTACGACTACCTGGGCGAGCACCTCGCGAGCCGGGGGTATGTGTTTGTCTCGGTCGACGAGAACTTCCTGAACGGCGCCCCTTGGAGCAAGCTCGGCGGCTTTGGGGTCGGTGGCATCTCCGGCGAAAATCCGGCCCGGGGCGTGCTTTTGTTGGAGCACCTTCAGGTGCTGCGCGCCTGGTCTACCCAGGACGGTCACCCTCTGTTTGGCAAGGTCGATCTGGACAACGTGGCACTGCTCGGCCACTCGCGCGGAGGCGAGGCCATCGCCATCGCGGCGGCGTTCAACCGCATGACTCACCCCCCCGACGACGCGACCTTGAGCTTCCATTACGGGTTCGGGATCCGCGCGCTCGTCGCCCTCTCGACGACCGACGGTCAATACCGCCCGGGGGGCGCCCAACTGCCCATCTCCGACGTGGACTTCTTGGCCCTCCAAGGCTCGTGGGACGGCGACCAAGAGCATTTCCGCGGCATGATCATGTACGACCGGGTCCGGCTTGCTCCTGGGTCGAGCCACTTCAAGGCGTCGCTCTACGTCCACCGCGCCAACCACGGTCAGTGGAGCCGAGCCTGGGGGCGCATCGATCTCAACCAGTTTCAACGCAAGTGGTTCCTCGACACCGCGCCGATCTTGCCACCTGCCGATCAGGAGAAAATCGCCAAGGCCTACGTAACAGCGTTTTTGGACGCCTCGCTCAAGGGCGACAAGGGTTACCTGCCCCTGTTCCGCGACCAGCGCGTCGGGAGCGCGTTCTTGCCCCAAACACCCTACATCGGGCGTTATGCCGACGCGAACACCACGCTTGTCGCATCTTACCAGGACGACGTCGACGCGAGCACGCTGGAGCTCCCGGGCGCGAAGGCCGAAGGCGCCGATCTGGTGTTGTGGAAGGAAGAGCTGATTGGCCGCCGGGACAAGTGGATCGAGCTACAAAATCGCGGCGCGCTGCTCGGCTGGGACGCCGCCAAGAAGCCGAGCCCGACGTACACGATCAGCTTGCCTCCGGGGCTCTCGGTAGCAGCGAGCGACAGCCTGGTGTTCGACGTCGCCGACCCCTTGGAGGTGATCGCGGGTCCCAAGGGACCGCGCGAACCGAAGGACTTCTCGCTCGAGCTCGCCGACCGCAATGGCAAGACAGCGCGCATTTCGTTGTCGGAAGGGCGCCTCGTGCAGCCGCTCTTGGAGACCAAAATCTGGAAGGCCAAAGTGGCGCCGGACCGCAGCCCCGAGCCCGTCTTGGGCACTTGGGATCTACCCTTGACACTTTTTACGGCGAAGACCGCGGACCTCGACACGAGCTCGCTGGCGACGATCCGCTTCGTCTTCGACAAGATGCCCAAGGGCACGCTGCTCCTCGACGACGTGGGCTTCCGACGGAGCCATCCGTAGCCGCTTCGGAACGGCACCAGCCTTGCCAAAGGCCGGGGCGTGGAATCGCGCGCGCCGACCCGCCCAACCCTCGCGCCGAAGGAGCACGGGGCCTACGGGCAGATCGCCACTCCCATCGTCGCGGCCTTGATTTCAGGCTCGCCGACGGTCGCCTCGGGGCTGCTCGCGGTCAGCGCGGCGGCCCTTTTCGTCGCCCACGAGCCGGCCCTGGTGGCGCTAGGTTTGCGCGGCACCCGCGCAAAAAGGGAGGTCGGCCGCCTGGCCCAGGGTCGGCTCCTCCGCCTTTCGCTCCTCGCGTTGTTTGCAGGCGTCGCAGGCTTGGCGTTGGCCCCCGCGGGCACGGCCAGGGCCGCGCTCCTCCCGCTGGCGGGGGCGTTGATCCTATCTGCCCTCGTCGTGCGCGGGGCCGAACGCAGCTTGCCGGGCGAGGTGGTGGCCGCACTGGCCCTCTCCAGCGCGGCCCTGCCGGTCGCCGTAGCGGCGGGCCACAGCGACGCCCGCGCCGGAGCGTTGGTCGCCTGCTTCGGACTTGGCTTCGTCGCGGCGACGTTCGCCGTGCGGAGCGTCTTACCCAGGGCCCCGCGCCATCTGCGCGCGGCATCCTTCGGCCTCGCCGCTCTCGTCGCCGGCATCCCCTGGATCCTCTCCTCGCCCGACCTGCGACCCGCCGTACCGATGGCGATCGCGGCGGCCCTGGTCACGCTCTGGGCACCCAGCCCCAAACACCTTCGAAAGGTTGGATTTTCGCTGGTCGGCGCCAGCCTGGTGACAACCGGATGGCTGGTGTTGCTGGGCTGAAGAAGGCGAAGGCGGGGGCGCTGTCCGAGACACCGGCGGGACGAGGGCAAGGCAGGAGGGTCCCACGACTTCATGGCGCATCGATCGGCGGGGACCGATGCGCCAGCCATGGAGGGTCAGATGAAGCTGAGCGTCGCCGGATCCCACTGCTGGTAGGTCGTCCCGTCGTCGGCGAGCTTGTACAGGTTCTTGTCGCCCGGCAAGACCCGGAAGGTCGTCACCTTGAAGAGCGCGAGCAGCTCGCTCTCCTTGCCGGTGTAATCGTTCGTGACCTCCGCCTCCTTGATTTGGTGGAAGTGGCTGACGAGCTCGGTGCCGTCGGCCTCGACCACCGCGAAGCCGTGCTCCTTGCTGTTTGCGAAGGCAAGGTGCGGGTTTATCATGGTGTCTTTTGAGGTCAAAAGGTTGTCAATTTGACCTGCCAGTTGGGCCGCGAGGGGGATGGCGGACAACACGGGGTCGCTCTTGACCTGGGACTCGAGCAGGCTCTTGAAGGTGCCCGACGAGATCGACGAGGTCACAAGCTCGATGATCGTCTGGTTGGGGTCGTCGTTCAGACCGGGAATACCCGCGTAGAACGCGTGGATGTCGCCCGTTATCGCCACGACGTTGTCGATCGCGACGAGCTTCGCCAAAATCTCGCTACGCTTGTCGCGGAAGCCGTCCCAAGCATCGACGTTCATGTAGTAAGCGTGCTGGAACGACTCGGGCACCGGAAACGCCGAGATGTCGATTTGCAGGGGCAAGAGGCAATATTCGTTGCCCCAGATCTTCCAGGTCTCGGTGGCGTTGCTCATGGTCTCGAGGAACCACGATTCTTGCTCCGAGCCCAAGACGTCGCCGCTGGCTCCCGCGCTGGATTGGTAGGCGAGCTGCGAGAGGATGTCGAACGGCTCCTTGACGACCAGGTAGCGCGAGCCGATGGAGGAGTTGTAGCTCCCTTTGCCGGCGTCGATGTAAGCGATGCCCTTCTTCAAGGACGGATCGGCCACGTCGATGGGCCCGATGGGATCGGCGACCGCGTCGACCACACCGTTGATCCAAGCCACGCTGAGGTTGCCGGTCACGCTGGCTGCGTCGAAGCCGAGGGTGCCCGCGGCGCCGGTCAACACGCTCTTATAGGCCCCACCCTGGAAGGTGTCGATGTCGACGTAGGGGGCGGCGCTGGCCGGCAGGGCCCCGAGGGCGGCCGTCAACGTCGCTTCGTCTGCCACGACCTTGCCGGGGAAGCCCTCCTCCGGGATCAGGTGGTCGGCGCGGTAGGTGCGCTCGTTCGTCATGACCAGGTGGACGTGCTTGCCAAACACGAAGTCGCGGTGAATCGAGATGTCCTTCGGGAAGGCCACGGACGCGTCGTAGCGGAAGGCGGGCGCGTCCAGGTAGTCCACCGGCATGTGCTCGAACCAGGCTTGATCGGCGGCCTTGCGGCGCTCTTCGTCGGTCTCGTCTTGCTTGCCGTCGTAGTAGGTGCCGACGGCGCCGTGGCAGTCGTCGGAGAACTCGTGATCGTCCCAGATGGCGATCATCGCGAAGCGCTCGTGGATCGCTTGCAGGGCCTTGTCGGAGCGGTAGGTCTTGTAGAGCTGACGGTAGTTGTCGATGGACTTGGCGGCGTAATACGTTTCCCCCGCGCCCGTGGTCAGGGCGATGGCGCCCGCCTCGTCGGCGAACTTGACCGTCCGCCCAGAGGTGCTCTGAAAGCTGGGGTCGCCGGTCGTCTCGTAGATGTAGTCGCCGAGGTGCACCACGAAGTCGATGTCTTGCTGCGCGAGGGCGAGGTAAGTGTTGTAGTAGCGACCGATGTAGTCTTGGCAAGACACGAAGGCGAACTTGACCTTGACATCAGCGTCCTTCGCCGGAGCGGTCTTCGTGCGCCCGACGCGCGACAGGTAGCAGCCGCTCGCGTTCGTGAACGTGAATCGGTAGTAGTAGGTCGTCGCGGGGGACAATCCTTCGAGCCTGACCTTGGCGCAGTGGTCGAACTGGGCCTCCGCCATCACCATGACGCTGGCCGCGCCGTTCACCTGGAAGATCTCGGTGAAGGCCTCGTCGGTGGCAACTTCAAGGGTCAGGTGAAGGTCGTCGGTGGAGGGGTCTTCGACGCGCGTCCAGAGGATGACGCTCTCTGGCGTGGGGTCGCCGGAGGCGACCGACTGGGGGAAAATCGCCTCGTTGACGACCGGGGTGCAGGTCGCGGCGGGGGCGCTGCTGTCGTCGTCGTCCGAGCAGCCGATGGGGGCCATCAGGCTCCCTACCGTGACCAGCGTTGCCTGAAGAAAACCTCTTCGATTCATGGGGATCTCCGAAGATAAAAGGAGGTACCCCGGAGGCATACCAAAGCCTTCGGACCCCCACAACGGTTGACCTTCGAAAATCCGTGCTCGAATCAAGCTCCGCGCCTGGCCCGCCGCCGCCTGTTTGGACCGCGACGCAAAAGAGGGGCTTGTGCGGGGGGCTGGAAGGCGGCAACGTGGGCGCCATGACGGCCTCCACGAGCTGGAAAGAAATCATCCCCGAAGACGAAGAGCGGCGATTGGTCGCGCACGCCGAGACCCTGCGAGGGATCCAGCGCCGCAAGGCCGCCGAGACGGGCCGGGTGAGCCGCGCCTTGCACGCGAAGGGCAACCTGGGCGTCGAGGCGCAGTTCACGGTGCTCGCCGACCTCCCTTTGGAGCTCCGCCAAGGCCTCTTCGCGAAGCCGTGCACCTACCGCGCCTACGTCCGCTACTCCAACGGCTCGGGCGCCCGCCAGCACGACCGGAAGCCGGACGTTCGGGGCATCGCCATCAAGGTGCTCGGGGTCCCCGGCAAGAAGGTCATCGTCGGCATGGAAGACGCCACGACCCAAGATTTTCTGCTGATCCGCACATCCTCCACCCCCTTTCGCGACGCGGACGCCTTCGTCGACTTCGTGGCGATGGCGGAGAAGCCGCTCTTTCTCCTCCCCAAGCTGCTCTTTCGATTTGGCCTCTTCGACGGCATCGCTCTCTTGAAGAAGCTGCTCCACGGCTTGAAGTTGCCGACCATGACCTTGGCGAGCACGGCCTATTTCAGCGCCCTCCCCATTCAATTTGGCGCCTACGCGGCGCGCTGTGCGCTCTTTCCGCAAGACGTTCCGACCCCAGCGCCGAAGGGTAGCTCCCCCGACCAGCTCGGGGAGGGCCTCGCCGAGCGCCTGAAGGGCGACGCGGTCAGCTACGATTTTCGGGTCCAGCTCTTCGTGAACGAGGCGGAGACCCCGATCGAGGACGCGTCGGTGGACTGGCCGGAATCCGTTTCACCCTACGTCACGGTCGCCCGGCTGATCATCCCTGCCCAAGACGCGAGCTCGGCGCGGGGTCAACGTGTCTCGGACAGGGTGGAGGCGCTGTCGTTCGACCCGTGGCACGCGCTCGTGGAGCACAAGCCCCTCGGGAACATGATGCGCGCGCGCAACCACGCCTACCGCCTGAGCACCCAGGAGCGCAAGGCGTCGCCCGAGCCCGCGGACGACGCCCCCATCGACTGAGGCCGGGGCCCGCGCCCCGCGCGCTCAGTTGACCTGGCTGCAGGTGACCTTCTGCGTGGCGACACCCTTGTTGTTGCCGTCCTTGCACTCCGGGATCAGATTGTCCGGATCGACGACGGCATAGATGAGCGTCGGCAGGCTGCTCGGCAACATCGGGATCACGCCGACGAAGCTGAACGCCTCGTTGGGCCCGAGAGGGCCGGCCACGATGGCGTCCGTCAGCGGGGTGCCTCCCTGGTTGGGGTCGCCCGCGTAGTAGCGCACGACGATGTTGGCCGCGGGAGCGGAGCCAAGGTTCGTGACGGTGGTCGGCACCGTGGGCATGGGGCAGGCGGACGCGTCGGGCATCCCCAGGTCCACCACCAGATCGGCGAGCAGCATGCCCGGGTCGACCATCGTGGTCATCTCGTTGTTGACCTCCACGCACTCGAGGGCCTGGTTGGCTTCGTCCACCACCACCCGCACCTTGTCCGGGACAACCTGGGGCGCGTTGAACAGGGCCGAGTAGCTCGCGGAGACCAGGATGGAGTCACCCGGGTCGAGGCTCGTGAGCAGGGTGGCCGTGAGCGGCGTGCCCTGGGCGTCGGCGTACAGGGCCTGGGTCAAACCGAGGCCGGTCCACTCGCCGTAGTAGGTGAGCACGATGCCCGGGCCGACGCGCAAGTCGCCTTGATTTTCGACCTCGGCGGTGATGTCCAGGTTCTGCGAGAGCTGACCGCAGGTGGCGTCCGGCGACGACACCTGAATGCCGGTGATGGTCAGGTCCGGAGCCACGTTGTAGTTGCGCGGGTTTGACCGGTAGGTGTTGTAAATGCGCCCGTTGTAGGGCTTCCAGCTCTCGGGCTCGACCAGCGGGATCTGCCCGTTCTCCAGCACGTTGGTTACGTGGTAAGCGTGTTGATTCCAGATGCGCCGCGCGGATACCCAGGAGTCGCTGGCGTCACCCCATACGGCGATGCCGTTCGGGTAGTTGACACCCTGGGAGCACGAGTTGGCGTCGTTGTTGGAGGGGAACACGATCTCCGCGTTGCCGTCGTTGTCGACATCGGCGATGGCCGGGTTTTCGATGCGGGTGCGGCTCGGTGACGGGTTCTTGAAGAGCACGTCCGCTGTGACGCCGTCGTAGATGCGGAAGAAGCACTCGTCGTTGTAGATGACCTCGGCGGCACCATCACCGTTGAAGTCGAACACCGACGACGACGTCACCCGGCTGGAGTCGTCTTCGGTGACACGCTGCCAACCGTTGTAGAGGCACACGCACAGACCCTGCGTTTTGTTGCACACCGCGCCCGCGTTGCAGTCGGCGTCTTGGACGCAGGCGCCACCCGGCGTGCGAGCCGGGTTGCCTTGGAGCCCCGACTGACTGTCGTTGTAGGGGACGGTCCAGAGGGGGCACGACGCGCTGATCGCCTGAAGGTCCGTCATGACGTATTTGGCGCCGAAGGCGCTGCCGATCTCGGGGAAACCGTCACCGTCGAAGTCGTCGATGTTGGGGGCCCCGCCATCGGTTCCTACCTGGAGGTCGATGAACCGCAGCAGGTCTCCGGTCTCACCTTCCAGGATGGTCAGATAGCCCTCGCCAATGACGACCACCTCGGGCTTGCCGTCGAGAGGGTTGGTGGGGCTCGGGGCCGCGAAGGGGTCCACGCCGAGCACGTCGGCGATGGCGCAAAAGCCGTCTTTCTGTGCGGTCGGTAGGGCCCCCGAGCCGTTGACCGTCTGCCCGTCCCAGACGACCGTCAAGGTCTTGGTGCAGAAGTCGTCGACGGCGCCTGCCACGCAGTCGGCTTGCGTCATCACGCCGGGCGGTGGATCGGGCATCCGGTACACCGTGCTGCCCGCGATAACCTCCTGCTCCTGTCCCCCTGCGACGTTGGCCACACACGACACCGGCCCCTGGTTGTTCGACCCCTTGTTGAGCGTACCCTTGAAGGTGTTGACCACCGACAAAACGCCGTTGGCGTCGTCGGCGAGCTGGAAGACGTCTTTGCCGACGATGATCTCGGCGAAGCCCTTGCCGTCCAGATTCGCGAGGCTGACCGCCGGATCGGTGTAGCTTGACCAGACGTTGTTGGCCGAGACAATGGGCACGCCCGTATTGTCGAGGATGGTGAAGCCCGCGCTCTCGTTGGGCACGACGATTTCAGGAACGCCGTCGTAGTCGAGATCGCCAACGGCGAGGATGGCCGTCGAGTTGCCTTCGGCGGAGGAGCAGGCGCAG
>CAYLJT010000233.1:0-10611 GCA_964383995.1 uncultured Polyangiaceae bacterium | reverse complement strand
AGCGCGCCTCTGGGACCTCCCCTCAGGCTCCCTCGCTCGCACTCTGCAGGGACACACCAACTTCGTCACCAGCGTCGCCTTCAGCCCCGACGGACTCGCCCTCGCCACCGCTTCCTACGACAACACAGCGCGCCTCTGGGACCTCCCCTCAGGCTCCCTCGCTCGCACTCTGCAGGGACACACCAACTTCGTCACCAGCGTCGCCTTCAGCCCCGACGGACTCTCCCTCGCCACCGCTTCCGACGACAAAACAGCGCGCCTCTGGGACCTCCCCTCAGGCTCCCTCGCTCGCTCGCTTCAGGAACACACAAGCCACGTCACCAGCGTTGCCTTCAGCCCCGACGGACGCTCTCTCGCCACCGCCTCGTGGGACCACGTCGCGCGCCTCTGGGACCTTCCCTCAGGCTCCCTCGTTCAGGCTTTTCTGGGACACACAGAGCGTGTCACCAGCGTCGCCTTCAGCCCCGACGGACGCTCTCTCGCCACCGTCTCGTGGGACAACACAGCTCGCATCTGGGACCTCCCCGCAGGCTCTCTCGCTCGTACGCTACAAGGACACGAAAATGGGGTTACCGGTGTCACCTTCAGCCCCAACGGACTCTTCCTCGCCTCCGCTTCAAGAGACAACACAGCTCGCATCTGGAACCTCCCCTCAGGCTTTCTCGCTCGCACGCTACATGGACACGAGGGTGTCGTCACTAGCGTCGCCTTCAGCCCGGACGGACGCTCCCTCGCAACGGCTTCCGACGATAACACGGCTCGCCTCTGGAGCTTTCTCACCGGTGGCCTCGCCCGCACGCTAGAGATACACACAAGCTACGTCACCAGCGTCGCCTTTAGTCCCAACGGACTTTCTCTCGCCACCGCTTCCGAGGACAAGACTGCGCGCGTCTCGAGCTTTCCCTTCGGCCCCCTAGCTCGAAGTCCCTACGATCGCAGCGAAATCGTCATCAGAACCAGCTTTACGCCCAAGGCCGTTACCAGTGTCGCCTTCAGCCCCGACGGACGCTCCTTAGCCACCGGTTCAAGCGACAACAGAGCACGTCTTTGGGACCTTCCCACCGGCGCCCATGCTCGTACTGTACAAGGGCACACCCAGGCCGTCACGAGCGTCGCCTTCAGCCCCAACGGACTCTGTCTCGCCACGGCCTCTGACGATAGCACGGTATGCTTGTGGGACCTGCCCTCCGGCTCACTCAGTTGTACTCTATTGGGGCACCGGAGCGGCGTTACCAGCGTCGCCTTCAGCCCCGACGGACTCTTCCTCGCCACCGCGTCCCACGACAACACAGCGCGCCTTTGGGACCTGCCCTCCGGCGCCCTCGCTCGCGCTCTGCAGGGACACGAAAGCGCCGTCACCAGCGTCGCCTTCAGCCCCGACGGACTCTCCCTCGCCACCGCTTCCTTAGACAACACAGCGCGCCTCTGGGACGCGCAAACGGGCGCTTTTCTCCTTGGTTTTTTGCACACGGACGGGGGTTGGGTGGTGTTCTATCCCGATGGGCGCTACCGCGCGGGCGGCGATACGCAAGGGGCTTTTTGGCACAACATTGGGCTTGTGCGCTTTGAGCCCGGCGAGCTCGATGAGTTCTTGCCTGAGCCTTTGACGCTTCCTCCGGTGGAGGTTGAAGCCGACCTTCCACGCGGGGAGCCAGGGCAGCCGACAGCTTGACTGGTGCTGACGATCCTGGTCTTTGCCCTTCGCGCCGCGGTGTTGGGTCCGACGCTTCGGGCCCGTCGTGCTTACACGACGGTCTTGCTCCTGATAGCACCCGTGCTATCTTGCCTCGGTGCGCATCGTGGTCGACACATCCGTTCTCTTTGCCGGATTGTACTCGGCGCGCGGAGCGTCCCATGTGGTCTTGCGGGGGTGCCTCACCAGAAAATGGACTCCCGTCGTCAGCGTGCCGCTTGCCGTGGAGTACGAGGACGTGCTTCACCGCGAGCAGCTTCTGGGGGGGAGCCGGCTGACACCGAGAGATCTCGACAATTTCCTGGATGGTTTCTTGGCCGTCTGCGACATCGTCGAAGTCTTCTATTCATGGAGACCAAACCTGAGAGACGAGGACGCCAACCATGTGCTGGAGGCCGCGGTTGCCGGCAATGTCCGCGCAATCGTGACGCACAACGTGAGAGATTTTCGTATGGGGGATGTGCGCTTTGACGCCATACGCATTGCAACACCCGGAGAGTTTCTAAACACTGGGAGCGACAACCCATGAGTGTGATCACCCTACGCTTGCCCGAAGACCTCAAGCAACGCCTCGTCACGATGGCGGAGAACCGTGGTGAGAGTCTGAATCATCTTTTGGAGTCCATCGCGACACAGGCCCTCGTTGCCGACGAAACTACGCGACGTATTTTAAGCCGTCGCGCTCGCGGCAAGGCGGAACGGGCGCTCTCCATTTTGGATCGGGTGCCCGACCGCGCTCCCCTTCTCGAAGAGTCTTTGTCCACGCGCGCTCCGGGCCAAACAACGGTGCGTCCCCCAGCTGCCGCGTCCAGCCGTCGCGCCAGCAAAAAGGCGGGCTGAGCTCACCCTTGGGGCCGTCCGCAGCTCGACGGGGTAGCGACGTTTGGTCGCCGAGCCTCCCGCCCTCGTCGCAGAACCGCTTCAAAGCCCCCACAAACTTGACCCAAAGGCGCCCGACGCTTCACCCTTGCCCCATGAAGGCGCGCGTTTTCGCTTGGTTTGTCGGCCTCACCGCCTTGAGCGGTTGCGCCGCTCGCCCTGCGCCCTACGCCCAACCTTACCCTCCCTACGGCGCCTACGGTTACGGCGCGCCGGGCTACGCACCCGCGGGCTACCCGGCCGCCTACCCACCTGCCGCGCCCGCTCCTGCCAACGATGCGGCTTCCCAAGCCGTGGCCTTCGCCCGCTCGCGATTGGGCACACCCTATTGTTGGGGAGGCACGGGTCCTACCTGCTACGACTGCTCTGGACTGACCTACTCCGCGTGGGGCGCCGCAGGAAAAGCCATTCCGCGCACCTCCGAGGCCCAGTCCCAAAAGCTCCACGCCATTTCGTTTGCCGAGCTTAGGCCGGGAGACATCGTGTGGAGACCGGGCCACGTGGGGCTTTACGTGGGCGACGGCTGGGTGATCCACGCGCCGGGTACAGGCAAGGTGGTCACCTACCAGGAGGTCTCGCGGTTTCAGAAGGCCGTGCGACCTTGAGGGCTTGTTCGTTCGCGGCGGGAGCTCAACGTGCACGCAAGCCGCCGACGTCGAGAATCTCAGCGACGTTGGGCGTAAACGAGGCTAGTCGACGAAGGTCGTCGGGGTCGGATGTCAAGATATCGTCACGCCGCTCTCCCGCGCTTACCACGACGAATGCATCTACCACATCCGAAGTTCCGGTACGGCCACACAGAGTACCTGTCCGCTTTGCCATGGTGGCGTCCAAATGGTCGACGCAGCATCCGGCAACCACCATGGCAAGTCGCGCCTCTCGCTTGCCGCGCCATGCTTGGGCGAGGACGGGCGCAGGAATGGTGACGTCCACCTCCCGGCGCAACGCCTCCTTCCAGTACGCCCAGAAGCGTCGGTCACCACGCTCAGCCGCGATGAGGGCGCCCGTGTCCAGCGTCAACCCGGCCATTGTGCTCGAACCCCGGCAAGCTCTTCGTCCGTAACCTCGCCCTGTTCGGCCTCAAACGCGTGCAACGCCTTCAAGGCAGCTGCACGGCGGAGCTTGCGGGATGCGGCGTCTGCCAGCCACCCGGAAAGGGACTCGCCGTGTGTGTCCGCATCCTCTCGGATGTTTGCGAGCAAGTCAGGGGGGAACGATACGGCAAATTTTTCGACACCCATGCGTCAAGAATACCGTAGTATGACCTATGATTCAAGCCAAATCTGTGGTGGCCAGGTCTCCAAAGGCGGATTCTCCAAAACGACGTGCATGCAATCGAAGCTCGTTCTTGGTAGAGTTCCCTGATGTCGGCTTCCGCCTATGCTCTGCCGCCAGCCGCCGCGTTGCGCAGCATAGACGCTAGCTGCGACACCCTCAGTCGGCGTCGAATGAAGCTCCTCGACATTGTCGCTCGCGTGGACAAGCTCGTGAAAGGGGCCCCTTGCGTTGTGGTCGGTGGCGTTGCGCAGATGCTGTGGGCACGCAAAACGGAGATCGACGACCTCGACCCCGCCATCGCGACTGGCGCGTTGCCAGAGGACGTGCGGACGCAGGCCGCGGGGGCGGGTTGGAACATGCCACGGCCCCTTTCCCGCGCCCACGAGGCGAACGAGGTGTTTGAGGTTTGCCACCTGACCTACCGGGGTTCCGTCGTCGACCTGATCTCGTTCCGCGACTTCGCGTTCAACTCCGAAATCTTGAGCACCGCGCGTCCCGTGGACGAGCTGCGGGGTATCCGTTTCATCCGCCCCGAACTTCTGCTCGTCACCCACCTGCTGCGACCTACACCCGCCGCTGCGTTGGCCGCAGTAGAGCTGATCCTCGCGCGTCGCGCGGCAAACGACTTTGATCTGGCCTACGCGGCTCAATGGGCCGATCGACTGCACAAGAAGGCCGGTTTTGAGAAGGCTCTTACCCGCGCGGCGGACTTGTCTGACGAGGTGGGTTGAGGGCGGAGCAACGCTATCACGATGATCCGTTCAAGCGGTCACGAGCGAGGTTTTCTAGTAAGGACTGCGCCAACAAAACTAGCCTAAGTCTCTGGCGATGGGTCCGAGACATCCACATCCCATAGCTTCGGCTCACCACCGATCGTCTCGCGCCGCGCCATGCTGTGCTTTACCGGGACTCGGTAGAGCGCCTGATATGCCCGCGGCATCTGCCCCGGTCGAGCACCGTTGCGCTCGAGAGCTTTGGACAACTCCTCGACAAATGCCGGCTTACGCAGCGCGTCCGCCAGGGAGCGGGCACCGTGGCCATGCAGCTCCGTAATGTCAAGACGGGGCCCCGCGTGTGAGGACCTGGGGGCTGCGGTCAGCAACACAAGGTCTTCGTGAATCCAGCCGTCCTCGTCTCGCTCTGTCATCAACTCTGGGCTGCCACCAAGCTTGTGCTTGTCCAGGAAGTATTTCTCGTAGGAGTCATATTCGGCGCCGCTGACATAGCGCCTGTATTTGGGGGCGGCCGTAACCATGGAAGGATAAGAAGGCTCCCAACGAAAGCTGTTTTCGCTGCTCGAGTGATAGATCGCCAGCGGTGTGTCTTCGCCAGCGAACGTTACGATTTCTTTGGCAATTTTGTGAACTGCGCGACTTAGGTGATTCGTGAGAGGGCCTCCGATGAGCACGATTCGCGCTTGAGGTGCCAGATCGATGAGAGTTGTACTCTCGTCGACGCTTCCGCACTGGCTAAACGGCAAGACTCTCGACCACGCGAGGTAGCCGTCAAAGATGTCTGGGTGGATGGTGGTAAGCGAACGAGCGTGCTCCCGTCCCGGCACGAGCTGCACGCCCTCGGTGCGCCCCAAGAAATTGCCGACTAGACGCCCCGCCGAGCCATCGACGTCCAGTCCAGATACCATCGTGCCGACAAGGTCGCCCTGCGACGTTTGAATGATCTGTGCAATAGCCGCGGCCACTGGCGTCGCCGCGAAAACGGCTGTCAACGTCATGATGGCCTGCCGTCTCAGCTGCCGGTCGATCATAGCGTTGAGCCTCACGATCAAGCCGCGTTCGGCAAGGTCCGCGTTTTCGACGAAGTCCGCGCAAAACGGGCTACCAAGGAGTGCGCGCCAAGAGTCCAAGTGGCCCTCCATAAGGCACGGAAGAAGGATACCCCTGTCCTCGCTGTACCTCTTTTCCAGTCGCGTCCACTCGCTTTGGAGATAGCGCGGTGTCAAGACCGCCACGACGACATTGACGCTCTTCAGGAGGCGATTCGTCCCCGCCGCTGGCGTTTCCCCTGCCAAGGAGTCTTCGTCGTAACGCACCACCCGAAATCCATGCCGTACAAGGATACCGTGGAGCCTGGCTGCAAGCGGCGCGTCCTCGCCACGGTAGGAGAGCATTACTTCGTGGGTCTTCACCGTTTTTCGCTACGTTTGCTGGGCCACAACCGCTTGACGTGGTCTTGGTTCTGCGTTCCGGACGATTGACCGCTACCCTTCCTCCACCGCGTCGTACAGCTCCCGCACGTCCAGGACGGCGTCGATCGACGTGAGCGGTGCCACCTCGCCGTCGCTGACCTCGGTCAGCTCAAAGGTGCCGCCTTCACCCCGCGTCCATAGCTCTACCCGCCGCTCTCGCTGCGAGACGAGAACGTAGTGCCGAAGTGACGAGAGGTGCTTGTAGTGCTCGAACTTCTCGCCGCGGTCGTAGTCTTCCGTGCTCTGGCTCAACACCTCAACGATCAACGTTGGATTGATGGCAGCCTGAGGGTCTACGTTGTCCCTTTGAACAGGACCACAAATGACCGAGACATCGGGGTAGGTGGACAGGCCCGTTGGCGTGCGAACACGTAGATCCGCGTCGTAGACGCGGCAGGGGCCTTTGCGGAGCTGGGGAAAGAGAAGGCCTGTTACCGCGGCCGCCAGCGCGGCGTGCTCGGGCGTGCCGCCCGCCATGGCGTAGATTTGGCCGTCCAGGTATTCGTGCTTGACGTTGCTGGACGCTTCTAGCGCGATGTACTCGTCGAGGGTGTAACGAATGTTGTGGGCGGGGACCGTCACACCCTCATTGTCTCACGAAACATTACGCCTTGCGAGCGCTTCGCCGACGCTCCGCCGCCGCGAGCCCAATCAGGCCCAACAACGCGCCTGCCACACCGCTCTCGTTGCCGCTCACGCTGCAGCCGCCGCCGACTTCGTGCACGACGCCGTCGCCCGAGCCAAGGGCGCCGCTGTTGCCTGGTAGCAGGCCGAAGCCGTCGTCTCCCTGGTACACGCCGTCGTCACACGGGGGGAACTCTTGACACGCGGGCGGGGTGCCTACCGACTGCGGGGCTTCCATGTAGCGTTGAATCCAGTCTTGATTGGCGGACGCCGTCAGCGCCAGATCGGTCGCCAGGGCTACCTGCGGCAATTCGGCGTACATGCGCGATACCCAGCTCGATTGCGGATCGAGGCCCGCGAACAAGGCACCTAGATCGGCGGCGGCTTCTTCCATGGCGCCCTCGCCGTTTTCGTCGCCGTAGCCGCTGGCCTTGGGGTCGTACATGGCAAGATCGTTGATCAGATACTCGATCGAATAGAGCGAGAAGGGCTCGGCCGCTTGCGCTAGCCAGCCTAGGCCGCCGGTCGCGTCAAAGCCTTGATCGCGCAGTGCTTTGTAGTTGCTCGACGAGGTGTCCCAGTCCCACACTAGCTTGGCAGGATCGATCTCGAAGCTCGGGAAGTTCTGCGGCTCGTAGCGGCCCTCGGCCATCACCCACAAGAGAATGGGAGTCACCGCGCCGGTGCCCGCGGCTACCATGCGCAAGGGCAGCTCGGTGGCCGCGCCTTGCGTGGTGATGCGCACGGGACGCATCGAGTCCACGCCCTCCCCCGGGACGAGCTTCATGGCCAGGAAGTTGAACTTCTCTCCCACGTAGGCGTCGATGGTCGATTGGATGGTGGAAGGTACGTTGTATTGGTGGGACTCTAGCCAGTCGGTCAGGGCTTGAGGATCGTCGGCGCTGAGCTGCACGGTCTCGTAGGGGCCTACGACCTCTTGCGCCAACACGGTGACGCCGCCGTCTTCGCCGCCTCCTCCGCCCGTCCCCGCGGACGCGAAATCGTTCTCACCACAGGAGGGAGGAGGTGGGCAGTTGATGGTCGGCGAGCTGATGGTCACCGCCGTGAGCTGGTCCAGGGCATTGAACAGGGCGTCGGACGACAGGCCAATGTCTACCGTGCCTTTGATGGGCAATACCCAGGCAAAAGACTCGGGCGCTCCGTCGTAGGTAATCTGGTCCCACAGGGTCGAGGTGTCCATGGACAACGACATGATCATCCGGTGTCCGGTGACCTGTGTGTTTTCAGACTCTTGAACGAAACACCCCCCACAGGCGTTTGCGTCGTCGGCTTGGGAGAGAAGGGCAGCAGCGGCGGTCAACGAAAGCAAAAGAGGAAGGGCTCGACGCATGGGACACCTCACGGGGGTTTGCCCCCGGATAATCAAATGCCAGGCCAAGCTGCGCGGGTGCATTTTGCCGTCAAAATCGCCCACGGCTCGCGGCCGTTCGTGCCAAGCTGAGCCAAGGTAGGCCTCGGGCTCAATTCTTGAGATTCGGTTCTGGTTGTTCCGCACGGATGCCCGTAGGCTGGGAGGGTCATGCGAACACTCCCGCGTTTCGATCCGCTTTGGCAGAGCTACCCGGGCGAAGGCTCGACGGCCGACGACGTGAAACGGCTGATCGGCGGCGCCGTGAACGCGAGCTGGATCCGTAACACGTGCGCTATTCGTTTGAGCCGCGCGCTCAACTACGCTGGCCAGCCCATCCCCCACGGTCGTCTGCTGAAGAACGGGCGGTTTCTCAGCGTGGTGTCGGGGGCTGACAAGCTGCATTATTCTTATCGTCTGAGCGAGATCAAACAATACATCTTCGAAGAGTACGGGCCCGCGCAGATCAGCGAGACGGCCGAGCCCTCGAATGTCCCCAAAGAGGCCTTCTTGGGCCAAAAGGGCATCATCGTCTTCGACGTGAAGGACTTCGCCGACGCCACGGGGCATATCGACATCTGGAATGGGGAGAGGGCCAGACTGCACTCCTATTTCACGACCGCTTATCGGGTCTGCCTCTGGCGAACCGATTGATAGGTTGGGAGGCCAGCGGTAGGGTCACCCCATGACACGCTCCGCTCTTTGCTCGGCCGCGCTGCTGCTCACCCTCGCCGCTTGTGGAGCGCCCGCGCAGGAGCCGCCTCGCGCGGCGGAGACGAAGCCCGTGGCGCCCGGCGACGTGGTGGCCCCGACCCCGGCAAACACGGCCTCTCCGTCAGCCACGGCGGGCGCACAGGTGGCGACCGATACGCCAACCGCCAAGCCTTTGGCGGTGGCCGGGGGGAGCTCCACGCCCCCGCCGGCGCCCCTGCGCGACGACCTGGTTGCCCTTCGCAACAAGGGCATCACGGCGATGGACGCGGGGGCCTACGTGGAGGCGCGGGACGCCTTCAAGGCGGTGCTCGAAGCGGCTCCGGGGGATGTGACCACGCTCTCGTTGCTCAACGCCGCGGAGAAGGCCCTGGCGTCGTCGCAGGCCAATGCTTCGAGCGACCTCGCGCGCATCCAACCGCGGGTGCTGGCCGCGCCGCCGTTCGCGGCGTTCGTGGGCAAGGGCGTCAAAGTCTCGGACAAGCGCGCGTCGCTCACGCTCGTCAAGCGCTCGGAGGCGCGCAACGCGATCACCGACGACGAACAGTGGTTCATCAAGAACGACCTGCATTTGCCGGCGTACCAGGTGCCGAGCCCGCGCGGAAACACGGGCAACCTGCCGCCCGGTCTGCCCACGCGCTACGGCAACAACATCCTGATCGAGGCCATTCACCACCCCGATCACCTGGTCTTGATCTTCGGGCCCGACTGGAGCGGTGGGCGCTACGTCGTTTTGCTCGACAACAACCGGCGCGTGACGAGCGTCTTCGATTTCGAGGCGTTTCGTCGGGCCCCCACGGTGATCCCCGGGGACGAAGGCTTCGTCGATCAACGGGTGTCGTGGGCCGAGGCGCGGGACGGCGTGCTGTATGTGTCCCACGGCCATCGCACCTACGCGAAGAGCTCGGGCGGCAAAAACGCCTTCATTTCGGCCATCGATATCGCGACCGGCGAGATGCTGTGGGAGAGCGCACCGCTCGTCTCCAACGCGTCGACGTTCATCTTGATGGGGGGCTTTGTGATTTGCGGCTACGGCTTCACCGCCGAGCCCGACTACATGTTCGTGCTCGATCAGGAGACCGGAAAGACCGTGAAACGCACGCCCGTGGCGAGCGGGCCGAGCGTGCTCGTGATGAAGGACAATGCGCTGTTCGTGCGCACGTACGACACCGACTACGTGTTCGACGTGAAGTGACGCTCAGACCGTAGCGACCGGCGCGGGGGGCGGGAGCGAGGGCCTCGGTGCGGCCAAGCTACGCTTGCTGTGAGGCTCTTTTTCGAGCTTCTCGAAGAGCGGCTTGAGGTCCTTCTCGTCGAGCGTTTCGCGGTTGAGCAAGAGCGCCGCGCCCTCTTCGAGGACCGGGCGGCCGCGCTCCAAAATGGCCGTGGCGCGCGCGAATTGTTGCTCCACCATCTTGCGCACGGCGCAGTCGATCTCGCGGGCGGTGTCGTCGCTGTAGTTGCGGCGCGCCGCGCCCGGCATGCTCTGCGCCAAAAAGCCTTGGGGCTCCGAGTCGTAGGCCACATGGCCTAGCTCCGGCACCATCGCGAAGCGCATCACCATGCTGCGCGCGATTTCGGTGGCCTTCGAGATGTCGTCCGAGGCGCCCGTGGAGAGGTGACCAAAGATCACGTGCTCGGCCACGCGGCCTCCGAGCAGCACGGCGATTTTGTTTTCGAGCTCTTCTTTGGTCATCAGGTAGCGGTCGTCGGTGGGCCGTTGGATGGTGTAGCCGAGGGCCCCGACACCCCGAGGAATGATGGAGATTTTGTGCACCGGGTCGGCGCCGGGCAGGGTCGCGGCGACGAGCGCGTGACCCATCTCGTGGTAGGCGACGACCTCGCGCTCCT
>CAYLJT010000232.1:0-10626 GCA_964383995.1 uncultured Polyangiaceae bacterium | reverse complement strand
TCGCAGGCATAGCCATTCAAAACGAACGAGGCGCCCTCAACGTCGCCGAAGCGCGGGGCGAAGCGCGGGGCGAGCTCCGGGGCCTACGTCAAGGCGTTCAGGTGCTTTGCTCGGTGTTGGGTATCGCGATGACGGGCGCACGAGCGCGTGAGCTGGAGGAGCTTGGTGTGGAGGGGCTTCAGCAGCTCTTGACCAGGCTTCAAGAGCGTAAGTCTTGGGATTGAGGCCGTTTTCTGGATTTCGTCGGGGCCCGCGCGCGCACGAACTCTTTCGACCCGTGCGTGCTTCCGCCAAAGCGCTCACGGTGGGTGAGGGAAGGCTCCTGCGGCGAAGGTCGCGGGGGCCTTTGCCATGGGCTGCTGCGGCGCTTCACCTCCCGAGTCCAGGTTCGACGAGCACTAAAATGGTCCCAGGGACCGGTAGGTCGGTCCGTGGGCAAGCTCAACCTTCCCGTGGGACCCCGGGGCGGCTCGCGGGCCAAGTTGGACCTACCCCAAGACCCGAGGCCGCGCCCTCGGCACAACTTGGAGTGCTCTTTCAACCCGCGCTGCGGCTCGGCAGACAAGTTCAACCTGTTCGCTAGACCGGCTTGCTGCTCGGCGGACAGCTTTGACATGCCCCACAGACCGCCTTGCCGCCCCGCGTGCAAGTTGGAATGCTCCTCGTGGACCGCTGTTCCGCTCGCCGTCCAAGTTGAACCTGTCCCCGAGCGGGCGGCTCGGCTTGGGAGCCTTTTTCGGATGCCTGGTCGGGGGCCTCGGAGCGGGTCCGGGGGTCTTTCAACATGCTCGGGGAGCGGACAGGTCGGCCAGAAGGGTAGGTTGAAGAACCCCCCAGAGCGCGCGGGCGGTCCGCGCAGCAGCCGAAACTTGGCGCCGGAGCCGGAGGGTCGGCTCGCGGGGGTCTTTCAACTTGTCACCGGAGCCGGAGGGGCGGCTAGCGGGGGTCTTTCAACTTGTCACCGGACCCGGAGGGGCGGCTCGCGGGGGTCTTTCAACTTGGCGCCGGAGCGGGAAGGTCGGGTTTGGGGGTTGTTGAACTTGGATGGGGACCGGTGGGGCGGTTTTGTGAGGGAGAAAAGTGGAAGATCAAGTCGGATTTTGTTGGTCTTCGTCGCGGTTCTCGAGGGCCGGTCGTCGAGGCTCCCCGCGGGCTCGTGGCCCTCTGAGGATCGCGGTTCGGCAATAGGGCTTACGGCGGCGTCGTTGCGGCTTGCGATGATCCAAAGCGGCCGCGTAGGATGCTGTCATGGGACGCTTTTACGGGGCTCTTGTCTTCGCCGCGCTCGCCCTTGGCTGCTCTTCCTCGGAAGACGCGACATTCGGCGCGAATGCCACGTCCGCCTCCTCGACGTCGTCCGGAACGAGCTGCGTGCCCGGGCAGCAAATCGCCTGCTCCTGCGGCGGAGGGATGGAGGGGTTTCAGGTCTGCAATGCGGAGGGTGCGGGCTACGGCCCGTGCTCTTGCGGCGGCGCTGGTGGCGCGGGAGGCGCAGGTGGGGGCGCAGGCGGCGCAGCGACGGGCACCGGCGGCGCGGGCGGAACATCGCCTTGCAGCCCGAACGCAACGGTCCCCTGCTACGAAGGCCCGGCCGGCACCGAGGACAAGGGCATCTGCGTCGGCGGCACGAAGACCTGCCTGCCCGACGGCTCGGCCTTTGGGTCTTGCATGGGTCAAGTCCTACCCAGCCCGGAGCTGTGCGCGACGCCCGGTGACGACGACTGCGACGGTCAGGCGAACGAGGAAGGCCCCGACTGCGCGTGTGTCCCGGGCTCCACCACGAGCTGCTATTCGGGCCCGGCGAACACCGAGAACGTCGGCATCTGCCATGGAGGGCTCCAGCTCTGCAACGCCGACGGCATGGGCTACGGCGCATGTGGCGGCGAGGTGCTGCCGCAATCCGACGACTGCAATACGCCCATCGACGAGAACTGCGACGGTGTGAATGCCAGTTGCAACGTGGGGCTCTGCCTGTTCTCGAAACGGTTCAACGGATATGCGCTTCCCGGCGGAATGGCGCTCGACTCGGGCGGAAACATTTTCTTGTCCGGCTATTACGAAGGTGCCGCGGACATCGGCGGGCCCCCGCTTCCGGCGCAAGGAAGGAGCTTCTTCATTGCCAAGCTCGACCTGTCGGGCAACCACGTCTGGAGCCACGGGTACTCCGACTTCAGCGCGATGAACGTCTATGACGTCGAGACCGACGCCGCGGGCAACATGTACGTCGCCGGAGGCTACAAGAGCGCGCTGGCGGACATCGGCGGCGGGCTGCTGACCGCTCAAAAAACCGACGCGGCCTTCGTCGCGAAATACGACGCGGCAGGCAACCACGTCTGGTCGAAGGGCTACGCGGGCAAGGCCGAATTTCACGCGCTCGCCCTGGACGCCACCGGCAACCTATTTCTCACGGGATGGACGACGGGCACCATCGATTACGGGGGCGGGCCGCTCACCGCGCCCGCGGGCAATCTAGAAACGAGCCTGTTGGGCGTGAAGCTGAATGCCAACGGTCAGCACGTCTGGAGCAAAGTGTTCGCTACCTCCACGGGCACGCAATCGGGCGACGCCGTCGCAGTCGACGCGGCGGGCAACGTGTGGCTCACGGGCAACGCCAATGGCACCGTCGATTTCGGCGGAGGCCCGATGACGTCCGCCGGGGGCGCCCTTTTCTTCGCGAAGCTGACGACGAGCGGCGCGTTTCTGTATGCGACGTCGTATGCGATAGGCTCCTCCGGCAACAACATCCTCGTCGATCCAGCGGGCAACGTGCTCCTCACAGGTTGGTTCACGGGCGCGATCGACTTTGGAGGCGGCCCGCTGATCGACGCCGGACAGAGCGATTTCTTCCTCGCCAAGTTCGACGCGAACGGCGGCTACCAGTGGAGCAAAGGCATCGGAGGCCCCAGCCAACAATACTTCGTCAAAGCGGACATGAACGCGAGCGGAGAGCTGATGCTCGCCGGCTATCTCAAGGGTACGGCAGACTTTGGCGGAGGCGCCCTGACGGGTGGAGTGAACACGTCAGCCATCTTCGTCGCGAAGTACGATGCCCTTGGCAACCACGTCTACAGCCGAGCCGCGTTGGATGTCGCCGGCCACGCTTTGGCGGGCGTCGCGATCGACGACACCGGCACTGCCGTGCTGGTCGGCGGTCTCACCGGTACGATTGACTTCGGATGCGGCGCGATGACCGCACAGAGTCCGAAGCCGAACGCGGACGTCGCGAAGCTCTCGCCTTGAAGATGTGGAGATCGCGGCTCTTGGGGTGCGGCGGCGTCTCGACGCCCAAGCTTGCCCCCGCGGCGAGCCTGTCCGTCGAGCCGTGAGATTTCCAGCCAACGCCATGTAGTACGCTCGAAAGGCGGCGCGCGTGTTTTTTGTGAACCCTTTCGCCCTTCTTCGACTTGCAGAAGTTGCCCGAGTAGAACTTCATTCAGCGGCGGACTGGAATGGCGACGGAACGCCCGACCTCGCCACACCGGGCGTCGAAAACCGCGTGGAGCAGGGTCACTCTCAGGGAGACAGCTTCGCAAGAAAAGCGTTCGGTGTCTGCCCCTGCGGCGTGAGCGCACCGCAGCCAAAATCCAGGGGCGTGAACATGTAGCCCGAAACAACGGCGTTTCCAGCACTGTCGATGGCAACAGCGGTGCCTAGCTGCTCGCCCACATCACCAAACACCTTGCTGTAGATGTGTCCCCCAAAGCTGTCGAGCTTCGCCACAAAGACATCGTGCGCTCCGGCCGGGGTCAATGCGCCACCACCGAAGTCGGCGGGACTGGTTAGGCTGCCGACGAGAACAATCTCGCCGAGCGCATTGCTGCGCATGGCAAGCTGGTACTCCGCGCCCGATCCGCCGTAACGCTTACTCCAAAGATAGCCACCGTTTCCGTCGAGCTTGGTCACAAAAAAGTCGCCCATGCCCGCCTCCGTCAGCGGACCGCCGCCGAAGTCGATGGAGCCAGAGAAGTTGCCTCCAACGAGCACCGTGCCCGCGGGCTCCACCACAATGCTCGTGCCCGCTCCCGCGGGGAGAACCTTGCTGAAAAGGTGAGCGCCATCGGTGGTCAGCTTTGCGAGGATTACGCCGGAGTTTCCAGGCGTGATGGGGCCTCCGCCGAAGTCCACGGTGCCATTGGCGATGCCCGTGAGCCACAGGTTGCCGCTGCCATCCACTGCCACTGCGTAGCCTGTCTGAGACGGCGCGATGGAAAACATCTTGCTCCAAACATGCTGTCCATTCGCGTCAAGCTTCACCGCGAAGACGCTGTTGGTATTCACGGATGACGACACTACTGGGCCGCCGCCGAAGTCCGCTGTGCCAACCATGCCGCCGGTGAAGAACACGTTGCCCGCGGCGTCGAGGGCGACTCCATAATTGAAGACCTTGCCTAGATAGGCGTGAGACCACAGGTGATTGCCGGAGGCGTCGTACTTTGCGACAAACCCTCCGCCTGTATTGATGTTGCTCAATGGGCCACCGCCCAGATCCGGAAAACCCGTGCCGTAGTAGCCGGTGACCACGAGGTTTCCGGCCGCGTCTGTGGCGATACCGCCCGCAATGGCGCCCTTGACAGTTGGGTAACCTTTGCTCCACACGTGGTTGCCAGCGAGATCGACTTTGACGACATACAATCCGCCGTTGGTGGAGGGCAATGGGCCACCACCGAAGTCCGCCGCACCTTCGTAGTGGCCCGCAGAGAGGATGTTGCCGTTAGCGTCCTCGGTGATCACATCGCCCGTCGCGTAGCCGTTGGAGCGCGTGGACCAAAGGCACACACCCAGGTTGCACGACGCGTTCACGCCGTCGCAGTTTTCGTCGGTAGGCGTGTTGCAGTCGTCGGCCTGCGGCAAAAGCTCGCCGCCACAGGCGCCGTAACCCAAACCGTCGACGTTGCAGAGCTGCATTCCACCGTGGCAGATGCCCACGCCATCGGTGCCCGCGGGGCCCGTGTAGCATGCCGTGGTGGAGCCAGGGACACACGCGCAGTCGGCGCCTTCTTCGTTGGCTTGACCGTCACAATCGTCATCCCCGGGGGTGGAGCAGGTCTCGTCGGTGGGGAGAACCTGTCCGGTGCAAGGTCCATAATCCGAGCCGTCGGGGAGGCAGGTTCGGCTGCCCTCTACGCACGCGCCCACGCCCGCAGCCCCCGCTGGGCCGTCGAAACAAGGAATGGTGGTCCCTGGCTCGCACGGTGTCGCCCCACCTGTTCCAGAGCCACCTGCGCCCGTGGAGGCCCCTCCGCTGCCTCCCGTCCCGGCGCCCCCGCTGCCTCCGCAGGAGCACATGCTGTAGCCCGAGCCGTCCGCGTTGCAGGTCTGAAAACCTTCCACGCCCCCGCCGCACGCACACGCTATTTGTTGACCTGGAGCGCACACACCTCCGGACGCCGTGGACGATGTGGCGTTGGCCCCAAAGGTCGGGTCGTCCGACGAGGAGCAGCCCATCGCAACCGCCAGGACGAACGCTACGTAACGCAAGGTTTTCATGCTCAAGGCCCCTGTTGACGACGTCAAGGTTGCAAGCTTTTAGGGTAAGATGCGCTCCGCAAAAACCTGGTGCTCATCGTGCTCCACAACGGGACGGCACCGTCGTCCAAGCCTACGGCTATTCCCCGTACGCGACCGACAAGTGCGTCCGCTGGCCGCGCCGCGTTCACGGTGACAGCTTCACCACGAAGGCATTGGGGGTGGGGCTCTGCGCGGTGAGGGGACCACAACCGAAGTCGATGGTGCCATGCATGCTTCCTGTGATCACGGCAGCGCCGGTCGCGTCGATGGCTACGCCACCAAAAAACTGTCCCGCGATTTCTCCTGTCTCTTTGCTGTAAACGTGGTTGCCCTGGGCGTCGAACTTGGCCACGAAGAGACTCGCGGTGTTGGGGGCGGCCGTCAATGCGCCTCCGCCGAAGTCAACGGATCCGTAGAGGTGGCCGCCAACGACGGTCTCGCCACTGGCGTTCATTCTTACCTTGTGGACGTTCTGTCCCGATGTGCCCCCGATGCTCTTGCTCCATTGGTAGACACCGTTGCCGTCGAATTTCGCGAAGAAGAAGTCGGACTGACCAAGGCTCGTGAGGGGACCGCCACCGAGATCCAAGGAGCCGTAGAAATAGCCCGTCAAGAGGAGATTTCCGGAGGGATCCACGAGCACGTTTTGGCTGATTGCGTTGTTCACGGCCACAAAAAGCTTCCCGTAAAGATGGGCACCGTTCGTTGTCAGTTTGGTCAGCGCCACAGCCAAATACGTCGGGCTGTTGAGCGGTCCACCGCCGAAATCGACGGTACCAAGGGCGGATCCCGCGAACCACACGTTGCCCGCCGCATCGACCGCGGCCGCGTCGCCGGACTGACTGCCCGCGACCGTGGTAAACATCTTGCTCCAGACGTGCTGGCCATTCGTGTCTAGCTTTAGGCCGAACATACTTTCGGCGCCTACCGCCGGCACGACGAGGGGACCACCGCCGAAGTCGACCGCGTCCTTCGTAACCCCTGTGATGAACACGTTGCCAGCGGCGTCGACGGCCAAGCCGCGGCACTCCACCGCTCCGGCATACCCCTTGGACCAGACGTGGTTGCCGGCGGAGTCGTATTTCGCGACGAAGGCCGCGTCGGTTTTTTGAGCGGTCAGCGGCCCGCCTCCAATGTCCGCCAGCGCAGATGTGTAGCCTCCCGCGATATAGACGTTGCCAGTGGCATCGGTCTCGATGTCGTGCACCTTCAAAGCCGAGAAATCCGAGTAGCCGTGGCTCCAGACGTGGTTGCCCGACAGGTCGAGTTTGGCAATAAAGAGCGACGTCCCCAACGACGGTAAGGGGGGGCCGCCGACGTCCGCGTTCGACTTGTAGTAGCCGGCGTATAGGATGTTTCCAGCCGAGTCGAGCGTCGTCGCGGTGGGGAGCGCGTAGCCATTGAAGTGCTTCGACAACAAACATAGCCCGACGTTGCAATTGGCGTTCACGCCGTCGCAGTTCTCGTCCTCCGGCGTGTTGCAGTCGTCGGCCTGCGGCAGCACCTCTCCCCCGCAAGCGCCGTAGCCCATGCCGTTCGCGTCGCAAAGCTGAAGGCCTCCGTGACAGAGTCCCACGTTCTCCGTAGCGGCGGGCCCCGAATAACAGCTCAGGGTGGAGCCCGGAACGCAGGAGCAATCGGCGCCCTCTTCGTTCGTCTGACCATCGCAGTCGTCATCGCCCGCGGTCGCACACACCTCCGGGCTCGGCAGCACCTGACCGTCGCAGGGTCCGTACGCCGTTCCGTCGGCCATGCACGTCTTTGTGCCGCCAACGCAAGCACCTTTACCCTCCGTTCCGGCGGGGCCTTCGTAGCAGGGAACCACAGCGTTTGGCGTGCAAGGTGACGCGCCGCCTGCCCCAGCCGCGCCGCCGCCGCCTGCACCGCCTCCGCCACCGGCGCCCCCGCTGCCTCCGCAGGAGCACATGCTGTAGCCCGAGCCGTCCGCGTTGCAGGTCTGAAAACCTTCCACGCCCCCGCCGCACGCACACGCTATTTGTTGACCTGGAGCGCACACGCCTCCGGACGCCGTGGACGATGTGGCGTTGGCTCCAAAGGTCGCGTCGTCCGACGAGGAGCAGCCCATCGTAACCGCCAGGACGAACGCTACGTAACGCAAGGTTTTCATGCTCAAGGCCTCTATCGACAGCGTCAAGGTTGCAAGCTCTCAGGGTAAGATGCGCGCCACGAAGACGTCGTAAGCCCCGTTTGGGAGCGGCCCGTCGCCGAGGTCCGGGCTACCCGCGTACTGGCCTGTAATGATCGGGCTCCCGTCGGGGCTGATCGCGATCCCGGTCGCGTACTCCTGGGAAGGTCCCCCCAGGCTGCGCTGCCATACGAGGGTACCCGACGGGTCGAACCTTGCCAGGCTGATGTCGGTGCCGCCGGCCGCGACGATGGGACCTCCGCCAAAGTTCAGGGTGCCGCTGTAGCCCCCCGCGAGCAGCACGTCGCCCGCGGGATCGATGGCGAGCGCGTGGTCGCCAATGGTCTTGTTGGGCAGCCCGAAGCCGTGGCTCCACAGGTGGAGCCCCGTGGCGCTGAACTTGACAAGAAACATGCTGGGCGCGGCCACGTCCGGCAAGACACCGCCGCCAAAATCGATCACGCCGTCGAAGCTGCCCGAGATGACCACGTCGCCCGATGGATCGACGGCCAACGCGAAGGGCTTTTGCGTGACGGAGTCGCCATAACGACTAGCCCATAGGTAGCCGCCCGTGGCGTCGACCTTGGCGGTGAGCACATCTGGATTGCCACTGCCGGCGGCGCTCGCGGTGAGAGGGCCGCCTCCAAAGTCGGTGGGGCCACTGAAGCCCGCGGCCACGTACACATCCGCGGCGGCGTTGACGCCCAAAAGCGGATTGAAGGTCACGTTGCCAAAGCCCTTGCTCCACACGTGGTTTCCCGCGGCGTCGAGCTTGACCAAGTAGAGGTTGGCGGCGCCGCCGAACGACAGGTTGGCTCCGCCAAAATTCACGGTGCCCAAGTGCCAGCCGGTGAAGAGCACATTGCCGGAAGCGTCGGTGGCGACGGACATGGCCGTGTCGCCGCTGGCGCTGCCATAGCTGTGACTGAAGACGTGACCGCCGTTCGGGTCGAGCTTGACCACGAAGATGTCGTTACTGCCATATTGGGGGAGCGGGCCGCCACCAAAGTCTACCGCTCCAGTAACGTCGCCCACGAGCACGATGTTGCCACTGCCGTCCACGGCCAGCGCATAGGGAATGGGCGCCGCCTGATCGGCCGGGGCGCCAAAGGAGGCGCTCCACACGTGGTTGCCGTTCGGGTCGAGCTTGAAAACGAACATGTCGACGAACTGGGTTGTCAAGGTGGCTCCACCAAACGACACCGAGCCCATGAACCAGCCGGCGACAACGATGTTGCCCGCGGGATCGACCGCCATACCCAGGGGGCGCGCGCTTCCCGTGCCATTGCCGAATCCCTTGCTCCAAGTGGCTGGGCAGGGAGGCGACTGACCATCACAGTCCTCGTCTACCGGCGTTGCGCAGACCTCCGCGACAGGCGTGACCTCACCCAGGCAAGCGCCGTAGCCACTTCCGTCGGCCAAGCAGGTTTGGAGTCCCGCAAGGCAAGGCCCCACACCCAAGGTGCCGACCGGACCGGAGTAGCAGGCGACCATCGTGCCGGGTTGGCAGACCCCACCTCCGCCCCCTGCGCCGGAGCTGCTTGCTCCACCGCTGCCGCCTTCACCCGCGCTTCCGCCCGCACCTGACCCCGCGCCACCGGCACCGCCGTTACCGCTCGCGGTTGTGCTGTCGCCTCCAGTTCCGTTGGACGCTCCGCCCGCTCCCGCCGATGCGCTCGTGCTGCTCGTGACGCTCGAGCCTCCCCCCGCCGAGCTCGTGGAGCTGGACGTGCTGGAGCTCGAGGTGCTGGAGCTTGCAGACGTGCCGCTGCTGATGCCGTTGCCAATTCCTCCGGACGCAGAGAAGAGCTTCTCGTCATCGGAAGATGAGCAAGCCAGGGCCGTGAGGGGGAGGGCGATGCAGAGCCGCAAAAGGTGGTGTCGCATGGCCTTGCTCGATGCGGCAGCGAAGCCGCGTGTTACGCGTGTGCCCGAAGCGGAGAACGCTCTTTATCGGCCAGCTTCACCGAAGCAAACAGCCTTGTCAACCGACGGCGGCCCGTCTCGCGGGTATTTTGAGGTCCAACCGTGTCCCGCCTTGCAAGTTTGAACTGTCTCGGACAGTCGACGCCGCCGCGCACCTCGAGAGCGCGAGCGAAGGGCTAGCGGACCCCGTCATCGCCCCGGGCGCCGTCTACGACGGCTTGCCCGACGAGCCTCGCGCGGTCTGTACGGATCTCGGAGGACTTGGTAATCGACGGTACCCTCAGCCCACGCCCATGCACCAATACGCGCTTGTGCAGGCCACGCAACTGCTGCAGAGGCAATACAGATACTCCGCATAGCCGCTTCCGAAGGGGTCACCACAGGTATCGAGGCAAGCCGAGTCTTCGCCGCACGCAGCGGCGCAAACGCCGAACGCGACGCACTCCTCGTTGGCCGCGCAGGCCTCGGCGACCTCCGCGCAGGCGCCGGTGCCGTCGGCGGCGCAAGCCTCGCACTCGGGGCTGGCGGCGGGGATCGGCGCCGCGTCGTAGTTGCACGCTCCGCTGTTGCAATGGCCTGACACGCAATCGGCGTCCACGTAGCACTCGAAGCACACCGTGGGATCCACGTCGTGGTAGCTCTTCATCGAGGCGAAGCAGGCGTCGGCGCAGGCCGCCTGCACGTCGGCTCCGCCGTTCCAACAGCTTCCGTCGGGGCCGTAGGCGCCGATGGCTTCGGGCACCACGTCGGGGGCGGCGGAGGCCAGGCAGGTCAGGTAGTCTTCGCACAGCTCTTGGTCGGGGGGAGTCATGCCGCTGCCCGACGACGACGTGCCGCTGCCCGTGGAGCCAGTGCCGCCCTCGTAAGGCACGCACTTACCATCCTCGCACACCTTGCTGCCCTTGCACTCGGTGTCGTCCGAACAGCCACCCCCCGACGCCTCTTCCGAAGAACCGCAGGCCCACCCCAGGAGACCCAACACCAACGCGACGGCGGGCAGCACACGATGCAGCGAGGGGGACATAGAAGCTCCGGCTAAGAAGGCA
>CAYLJT010000231.1:0-10649 GCA_964383995.1 uncultured Polyangiaceae bacterium | reverse complement strand
CCTCGGGGGCACCTGGGCCAACCGCGACTACCTGTACGCGGCCACCTCGGACGGAGTCAAGAGCACCGGACAAAAGACCATCTCCGTGCCTACCATCTTCGACTCCATGGACGACGCCGGGGTGACCTGGGGCGTCTACACCGACGGCAACCCCCGGCAAGACTCGCTGGGTTGGGACTCTTCCCATGCGGGCGTCGGGTCCTTCGACGACTTCATCAGCGCCCTCGGCGACGGCACCTTGCCTGCGGTGTCGTTCGTCGATCCCGGTCCGGGGCAAGATGAGCACCCTGCCAACGACATCCACGAGGGCGAAATTTGGGGCTACACGCTCTACAAAGCCGCGATCGCGAGCCCACTTTGGTCAAACCTTGCCATCGTGTACACCTACGACGAGTCGGGAGGTCTCGCCGACCACATGCCACCGCCGCCGGCCTGCATCCCAAGCCCGGACCAGGACGAGTTCGACCGGCTCGGTGTCCGGGTGCCGATGGTCCTCATCTCGCCCTGGGCGCGGCCTGGCTACGTCTCCCACCGCACCCACGAGCACACCTCGGTGACGCGGCTGATCGAGCTGCTGCACGACCTCCCGGCCCTCACCGCGCGAGACGCCAGCGCCGATGCCCTGCTCGACCTCTTCGACTTCGCCTGCGGCCCCGCCTTCGCGACGCCGCCGGCGCCCGCCGATCCTGGACTCTTGGGCTGCCCCTAGCCCTCGAACGAACGCGCCCGAAACAAGCGCTGGGAAGACCGGCGCACCATGAAGTATCCACCTCCACCCGACCTCCGGTACCCATGCCTCAAACGTTTGTCATGCCGCCCCTGCCGCCGGTCGATCGCTACAGCGGCTATTCGATCTTTCGCGGCTACGACAGCGGCCCCGACGAGACCCCGTATTGTTGCAGCTTTCACTGGTTTCGTCTGCCCGACGATCGCATTCTGGGCTTGGACGTCGTGCGTTCCGGAGACAGCGGACGGCAGGCCCTCCGAGTGTTCTTGGTCGAGCATTCGGGGGAGGTGACGGGCTTCATCGCCGAGGGTGCCAACGACACCTTCGCCCCTTTCGCGACGGACGCGCCGCCTGCCCTCGATGGAACGCGGGTCCTTGGGCGCGGCGAGGGGTGGATCGCTGGGAAGGTGGACGCGCCCGGTCAGCCCTTCGACGAGGTGCGCTTCTCCCTCGAAGTAAGCCCGCTCTGCCGCGCTCACAGCACCAAAGAGCTCTTCGATCTCGACCTTACCTACCTGTCCGCAATTGACTACACGATCGTCCACACCCGGGGGTACGTTCAGCTCGGGACGACGCGCTACGAGGTGGACGCGAAGGGGCCCGTCTCCGTGCATGTGGGCGCGCACCTTCCACCGTACGGCTACGCGGCCAAGGTTCCGACGCTCCGCGACGACGACGACACAGCCCTCTTGGTAGCATCGGTGAGCGGCGAAGATGTGCGGTTCTTGGGCCACGATCTGCGCGAGGCGGTGTTTACGTACGGTCTTGGTGTGGGCAAGGTCCCGAAGCACCTCTACTCTCTGAACAGCTACGCGCGCCTTCGGCTGCCCGTGGGCCTCGTGGGCCGCATCGACCTGTCCTCCGTTCAGATCTTCCCACACACCCTGCTCGGCGAGACGACCATCATGGCGAGCGCGGACGCCGTCTTGCACCGCGCATTTCGCCTCCCGGTGGACCTTGGCCGCGTGGTCATCGACGTTCGCGGCCGGCCCTTCTCGGTGCTTGTGGCGGCCGGTGAGGGGTGGGACGCGCCCGACGACGCAGGAAACGCTCCCGACCCAAGCACCGATGCGCTTGGGGTGGATCCGGCGGCCCAGCGCTGAGCCCGGCCGTTCGCGCGCGGCGCAGGGCTTGCGGCGGAGACCGCAACCCACTACGACCTTCCCATGAAACGAACATCGCTCCTTCTCGTCGGCGCAACGGCGCTGTTTGCCTGTACGCCCTCCTCGCCGCCCGCGGCTCCCGACGCGGGGTCGCTGCCCACGGCCAGCGCCTCGGCGGCTCCGCCCGCTACGGCGGCGTCGACGGTCACCCCGGCGAAGAGGCTTGGAAAAGACGTCACCTTCCCGTCCTCGGCCGGCACCGCCATGGGCTATTTCGTCGAGGCCCAAGGGGGTGGCGCCAAACACCCGGCGTTGGTCGTGATTCAGGAGTGGTGGGGCCTCAACGACTGGATGCGGGACAACGCCGATCGCTTTGCGCAGAAGGGCTATATGGTCGTTGCCATTGACCTGTATCGCGGCCACGCCACGAAGAGCGCCGACGAGGCCCACGAGCTGATGCGCGGCCTGCCCGAGGATCGGGCCCTCGCCGACATGAAAGGCGCCGTGGACTACCTCATCGCGAGGCCCGACGTGGATGCATCGAAGATCGGCTCGGTGGGCTGGTGCATGGGAGGTGGCTACTCGGTGACGCTCGCCGTCTCCGAGCCTCGGCTGCGCGCCGCGGTGGTCAACTACGGTCGTCTGGTGACCGACCCCGCCGCGATTGGTGGCGTCAAGGCCGCCTTGCTCGGTAACTTCGCGGGGGAAGATCGGGGCATCTTACCGGCCGACGTCAAGACCTTCGAAGGAGCCATGAAGGCCGCCGGAAAAAGCGTCGACATCAAGATCTACGAGGGCGCGGGGCACGCCTTCATGAACCCCAACAACGAGAAGGGCTACGACGCCAAGGCCGCGGCCGACGCCTGGGCGCGCATCGACGCGTTCTTCGCGAAGGAGCTCCCTACACAGTAGGTTGGGCGGTCAAGACCGCGGGAGTCGCCGCCAGCCCTCGCGGGTGATCGGCGACGCCCGCTGTCGCAGTCCGAGGCCAGCCCGTCAGGGCAGCAGAATGCGGCCCGGCGCGCCCTGCGTTCCGTCTTGGGTATGGCAGGCGTTGCAATCGCCGCTCGTCTGCTCGGCGTGCATCACGCGCTCGCCACCATTGAACAGCAGCTTCGCCGTGTAGGGGTATTGGAAGCCAAAGGTCTCCAGCATGAAGTTTCCAGAGCTGTTGACCTTGAGGTCGTGCACCGTGCCGTCTTTCTCGGTGACGCGCACGATGGCGTCCGAGACACCGGTGGACACGCACGAGTCGGGCTCGTGCGGCGTGGGGTAGACGGTGCCCGCGATGGCGAAAATGGGCGCGTCTTCCTCGTTGGAATTGGCGTGGCAATCGATGCACGCGCGGCCCGGGTACATGTAGCGACTTCCGTTGTCGCCCTGGGTCCAATACTTGTCGCTCGAGCACACGGCGGGGGCGTCGAAGGGATCGGGTCCGGCGTCTGGCGTTTCGCAGTTGCCCTCGGGCATCCCGGCGTCGATCCACGCTTGAAGGATGGCGACGTCGGCCGCCGGAACACTGGTGCCCGCGCCGGGAGGCATGGGCGCCGCCGCGTCTTGCATGCGGATGACCGAGCGCTCCGCGACGCTCTTCGTCGGATCGAGGGGGGCGGGCGCGGTCAGGTCCGCGTAAGACATGAGGGGGAAGGGGGCGCCACCAGCCAAGCTGTTGCTGTGGCAGTCAAGGCAATACGTCGCGATGACATCGGCCACGTCGCAGGGTAGCCCGGACTGCATTCCAGACCCGGAGCCGCCCGTACCAGGCACGCCGCCGCCGGAATATTCGCTTCCGGGGGCCGTCGCGTTGACCGCCGTGCCGCAGCCCCAGAGGGTGCCTACCACCACCGCCGCGGCCCAACCGAGCCCCCTGTAGGCCCGCAGTCTGACCCCCAGGGTGCGCTTGGACCGTCGGGTGCGAGCGGAAGGATCCAGGGTTTGGGCGTCGCGGTTCATCGTGGGATACCTCGTTGTTTCTTAAGGGCGGATGCTAGGCAAGCACGAAGAAGGTCAGGGAAGAGAGATGCGCCCAGGCGCGCCGTTCGCGCCCGTCTCGGTGTGACAACTGTTGCAGTCTCCGGAGGTTTGCGGGGTTGCCATCACTTCTTGTTTGTCTCCGACAACGATCATCGCGCGGTAGGGCAGGGCGACCTGCAAGCTCGTGTAGAAGTTTCCTGCCTCGTTGGTCCCGAGCTCGATGCTCTTGTTGTCGGCGCCGGTGACGATGATCTTGGCCTCGGGCTCGCCAAAGCAGGTGTCGCCCTCGGCGCGCTTCGCGAAAGCGGTTCCGGCGAACGTGAACTGCGGTCCATCGTTGTTGGCGTGGCAGTCGATGCAAGCCAGGCCCGGGTTCATGGCGGGAGAGCCCGAATCTCCGCCGGTCCACTTGAGGCCCGTGGAGCACACGTCGGCCGACACATAGGAGACGTCGTAGCAGCCCGCCAAGGCGGCGCTGGCGGCGAGAACGGCAAGCAGCCCGGCGTTCTTCCGACGTCGCAGGGCCAGGACACCGACCGCCGCGGCGACGAAGAAGAGCGCGCCGCTCGGCGAGGCCGGCTGGGGCGCCACGCTCGCGGCGCAGCCAAATGCGGGATCGGGCGCCGCGGCGGAGGCGCCGCCGCTCGTACCGTTGGGGTTGGTGCCCGCCACGAGCTCTTCCATGTCCGAGACACCGTCACCGTCGCTGTCGGTGTTGTTGGCCGCGATCGTGTCGAGCGCTGCCATCAAGGCGTTCTCGTCCTGCGCTTTGGCCCCTGCGGCGCGCAGAGACACGCCGAACGGCGTGGTGACCGTGCCGAGGCCCGTCTGACCATTCTGGTGGCAGGTCGAGCAGGTCGGCGCGTACGACAGCGACCAATGCGACTGAACGACGGAAGGGAAGGTGGGCGAGGCGAGGGCCGAGCCCGAGAAGGTGGTCACGAGCAGCGCGGCGGGCGCTGCCAGGGCCGAGGCCAGGGTGGAGAGGCGTCGTTCGGGCTTCATAGGTAGGCGTGGAGCTGCAGGAGCAGGGACAAGACGTTGGTGTTGGTGGTGCCCGCGGGGACGTTTCGCACGATGCCGTCCATGCGCACATCCATGTGAGGCGCGAAGAACCACGCCGATGAGACCCAAAGGCCCAGCGATGGCCCGTTGCCGTCGATACCCTCGTTCATGATCTCGCCGGTCAGAATGCCATGGACGCCCTGGAGCGGCTCGTAGTCGCCCTGGAGCATGCCGGCGTAGCCGAGGCTCGTGGACGCGCCCGTGGGCGAGCGCAGCAAGGCTGTCCCCTCGGCCGACAAAACCAGGGGTGGGTAAGGTGCCGCGCGCACGAACGCGCCGTGCGCCTGACGGAAGGTCGTGACGCGGTCGCGCACGTCGAGCAACGTCGTCGTCATCAAGCTGTCCACACCGACGGAGAGCCGCTGCATCGGTGTCCACTCCAGAAAGCCGGCGTACCCCCGCTCGCGGTAGTCGTCCGGGTTGAGCTGGAAGTTGCCCGCGATGGCCATGACCTCCCCGCGTAAGTCTTCCCCGCTGTACGAGACGGCCACGCCGTGCTGCTGACCGGTGTTGATGTCCGTGCGGGTCGTCGTTCGCACCCACAGGGTGTGCTCGATGTTACGGATTCCGAAGGGCAGGGCGATGCGACCCGCGCGCACGAGCAGCGCCTCGTCCATCAGGGTGACGCCGGCCCAATGCTCGCGTGAGATCAGGTTGTCCTTGTCGGCGTGGGTGACCGCGGCGAGCTGAGCGCCCTCGTGGACGAAGCCCACCGACGCCCCCGCGCGCACCATGTCTTTGCGAAAAATCGCGCGCAAATCGGCCTGCATTTGCACGAAGCGCGTGTCCGCGGGGGAGCCCTCCGACTTGTTGGTGAGCATCAGGCCGCGCAGGCTGCCACCCAGCAACAGCCACTCTGGCGGCTCGAAGGCGCCCCAGAGAAATCCGGACACCGACGACGGTTCGCCGTCCTCCGCGTTGTCCGAGCCGTAGTGCGTACGAAGGAGGATCTCGCCCTGCGCGCGACCGTACTCGGTCAAGACCCCGCCGCCCGTAGGATCGGCGTGGCACACGCCGCAACTGCCGTAATCGTGCCGGATCATCCACGGGTAGGCGGACGCGCTGCCCGCGAACGCCGTGACGACGAGGGCGAGCAGCGTGGCGATGAGGATCGGTATGGCGGGGCGCCGCCTTCGTGACTGCATGGTATTGAGCTGGTCTTCTTGTTGGGGTCAGCGGTCGACGGCCGAGAAGCTCGCGCTCACGTCGACGCGGGGCTTCACGGTCACTCCGAGATAGGATGGGACTTCGATCTGGTAGTCGGTCATGTCAATCGTGAAGTTGCCCTTGACGTTGTAGACACCACCGGTGTTGCTCGTGCTGTAATGAAATTTTACATCCTTGGTGACACCATGGAGGGTGAGCTTGCCAGGGGCGTCGCCGGACGTGGAGGCGCCGGCCGCGGGAAATTGCAAATCTGAACGATTCACGGTCAAGGTCGTTGTGGGGCTCGTGCCGACGGCGAGGTACTTCTCACGCATGTGCTTGTCGCGCAAGCCGATGCCCGTGTCCAGGTTGCGGAGATCGACCACGACTTGAAGCTGGGTACCATCGTCTTTGGTGGTAAGGTCCGCGGTCTTCCCTTCGATTTTCATGCCAGCGGGGCCAATCGCGACGAACGACGCGCTGGCGCCGCCTTGGGCCGTGAGGGCGGCATCCGCGATGGCAGAAACCGACGCGATCGCGGCGAGGGCGCAGGCCGAGAGCCACTTGGTGTACTTCCGAACGGGCAGGGCGCGGGACATAACAACGACCTCCGGAGCTTGCTACAGCTCCATTGAAAACCGAGGCTCGTGCTTCATCGATGACCAGGTGTCATGAGGCCGAGCCCCGCGGACAACGTTGGATCTAATGGGCGGAGGTGGGCCTCGCAAGGCGATGTCGCGGACACATCGCTCGTTAGCGTATTCTGTCAGAATGCACCAGAGGCTGGAAATCCCGCTAGATATGCTGCTAAAACGCAAGCTATGCGTCACCCCCTGTGGATGGTCCCCCTCCTGTTCATGGCATGCAGTGCAAATTTGGAAGGTCAGGTGCAGACGGAAGCTTCCTTCTCCGAGGTTGCCGGGCGAGCCCAGGTGGATCAGGTCCTTGACGACTGGCATGCTGCCGCGGCGTCCGCCGACGAGGCGCGCTACTTCGGGCATCTCGCCGAGGACGCCGTGTTCCTCGGCACCGACGCCAGCGAGCGCTGGAACAAGGCCGCATTCCTGACGTTCGCACACCCCCACTTCGCCAAGGGCAAGGCGTGGCGGTTCAAGGCAAGGCGGAGGGAAGTCGCCTTCGACAGCGAGGGAAGGTTCGCCTGGTTCGACGAGGATCTCGTGACCGAAAAATTGGGTCCTGCCCGCGGCTCCGGTGTCTTGCGCCGGGACAAGGGCACGTTCCAGATTGTCCAGTACAACCTGGCGTCCACGGTGCCGAACGACAGGTTCGATGCGATGCGCGACAGCGTGGATGCGAAGAGCTTGCTGGAGGGCGACGCCTCACCCCTTGCCACCCTTTCGTGGATGAGCGGTGTCTGGGCAGGAAATGCCGGATCGGCGCGCGTGGAGGAGAGCTGGAGCGCCCCTTCCGGCGGCATGATGCTGGCGACCGGGAGGACGACGGACGGGCAGAAGCCGGCGGCGTTCGAGTTCCTGCGCATCGAACAACGGAGCGACAAGGTGGTGTACGTGGCGCAGCCCGCGGGCGGCGCGCCGACGGAGTTCGTGTTGGAAGGTTCGCTCGCGGCGGCGACTTCCCGCGCGAGCTTCGTGGCTCCCGAGCACGACTATCCCAAGCGGATTACGTACACCCGCGCGGGGAGGAAATTGGTGACGAGGATCGAAGGCGGTCCGGGACAACCGGTCGTGGAGCAGGTGCTCGACACGGCGGTGGTTGCCCGGAAATGACTATTGCATGGGGGGGAACTGGGCTTCGAACAGCGAGATGACCGCGTGCGTGGGGTCCTGGAGGACCGAGATACGCCCGACGCTCGGCACCTCGATCAGGGGCACCAGGACGGTCGCGCCGAGGCTGACCGCCTTCTCGCGGGCGGCCTCCAAAGCCTCGACCACCACGTAGGTGCCCCACGACGGCGGCATGCCAGGCTGGGTCAGTTGGAGGTCGGCGATGGGCGCGCTTCCGACGCCAAACACCTTCATGTCGGGGGTCGGTCCGGGGATGAGGTCCCAACCGACGACCGTCTTGTAGAACGCGACGGAGGCATCGACGTTGGGGGTCATGAGCGTCTCCCAGCAGAAGGTCCCGGGGCCGGGACGCTCGGGGGGCGGCGTGTCCTTGGTCTCGCCCTTGAGCAGGCCCATCACCGCGCCGTTGGGATCCGCGAAGATCGCGAAACGTCCGACGCCCGGCATGCTCGTGCCGGGCAGGATGACATTGCCACCGCCGGCCTGGGCGGCTGCGAGCGAGGCATCGACGTCCGGCACCGAAGCGTAGCTGTTCCAGAAGGGCGGAGCCGGCGAGCCAGGCGGGGTTTGCATCATGCCGGCGACGGTTGTCTCGCCACACTTGAACAACGTGTAGGCCGCGCCCCCACCCATGTCCATTTCGCCGGAGGTCCAGCCGAAGAGCTCTGTGTAGAATTTTCGAGCCGCCGCGGTGTCCCCAGTCATCAGCTCGCGCCACACGAAATGTCCGTGGAAATAGCCTGTTTCGCTCATGATCGATCCCTCTCCGAAAAGGTTCTTGGGCCCTCGAGCCGTTGCGGTGGCGGTGCAATTACCACGGTTTGATGCGGCGGGGGTAGCCCTAGTCCGGGGGGCATCGGTCGCCCGATCGGGGATTCGTGGCGACGACGGCAGGGCGGAGCGTTCGCAAGCGAGAGCGTCAGTTGGCGAGGCCGGCCGCGTGCGCGCTGGAGCCCGTCGCGCTCCGGGCCTCGGCGGCTTGCGCTTCGGCGGCGCGCACGGCCTCGGCCTCGCGCTCGGCTTCGGCGATCACCCGGTCCACCTCGGCCTGCATCTTTCCGCGCGCCATCAACGACCACATCTTGAAGTCGCCCATGAGCGACCACAGCGGGTATTTGAACGTGGCGGGGCGGTTCTTTTCGACGATGAAATGGCCCACCCAGGCGGGGCCGTAGCCGAGGAGCGGTGCGAGCAGCGCGAGCTTCGGACGACCGAGCGCGAGGGCGATGACGGCCGCGCTCACCGCCGCCGTTGTCCCTGCGAAATGCAGGGTTCGGTTCAGGCTGTCGCGGTGCTCGCCGACATAGAAGGGCCAGAACTCTTCGAAGCTCGTAAAGCGGTCGTCCGACATGAGCAAATCCTCCAGGCCTTGAGCTACCGCGGCGGGCGCTCCTCGGCAACATGATGGGTGGCGCTCGGAGAGGCCTTTCCCTAGCATCGAGCTTGGTGCTTACCATCGTCATGCCCGAGGCCCTCGGCCCTGCCAAGGCCGCCGCGCGGGCGGAGCTCCTTGCGTCGAAGCTCACGGTCGAGCTGGGCGAGCCGGTCTCGGTGACCGTCGAGGCCGACTACGCCGCGCTCGCCGAGGCCGTGCGCAACGCCCGCGTGGACGTGGCGTGGCTGCCCGCGGCGGCTGCGGCCCTCGCCATCGACTCGGTGGAGCGGCTGTTTACGGTGCGTCGCTTGGGCTTGACGTCGTACCGTTCGGCCATTGTCTCCGAGCGAAAACGCCAAATCTCGTTGGCGCGCTTGCAGGGGCTGCGGGCCGTGTGGGTCGATCGCTATTCGCTCGGGGGCTACATCCTGGCGAGGGACCATTTGCGTCGGCAGGGCGTGCACGTCGATGTGCTGCTCTCGGCGCAGAGGTTCGTTGGCTCTCATCCGGCCGCGCTCGCCGCGGTGCTCGATCAGAAGGCCGAGCTGACGGCCATCACCGTCGTGGGGGACAACGACGCGTGGGCGGCGAACCGCGCGCTCACCATGCATGCGGGCCCGATTTCAGCGCGTTTGGAGGTGTTGGCGACGACCCGCGAGGCACCCAACGACGCCATCGCGGTCACCCGTCGCCTGGGTCGGAACGACGCCACGCGGCTCGTGCAACATTGGCTGATGCCCAGCACACCGCGTCCGCCGTCGTTCTTGTTGAGCGTGCTCGACGCGGAGGGGCTCGTGGAAGCGCGGATGGAGGACTACGCCGCGATCCTGCCGATGTTGGTCTGAGCTTCGCGCGCGCCTACTTGCCCTGGAACGACGGCGCGCGTTTCTCGACATAGGCGCTGAGCCCCTCGCTTGCGTCGTCCGACGCGAACAGCTCGGCTTGCAGCTCGCGCTCCAGTGCGAGGCCCTGCTCGATGCTCATTTCGAGGCCGCTTTGCACGGCCCGCTTGATGCGCCCGACGGCCAGGGATGCGCGTGAAGGGGGCGTGAAACGCCGCGCGTAGGTGGTGACCGCGTCCATGAAATCGCGGTGGGTACGCGCGTCCCAGACATCGGTCACGATGCCCATTTGCGCGGCGCTGTCGAAGTCGAAGGTGGTGCCTTCGACCATCAGCTTCATGGCCTTGGCCTTGCCGATCAGCCGCGCCAAACGTTGCGTGCCGCCGGTCCCGGGCAACACGCCGAGGTTTACCTCGGGCAGCCCGACCTTGCCCGCGCCGCGCCGCGCGACGCGCAAATCGCAGGCGAGAGCGACCTCCAGCCCACCTCCGACGGTGTGACCGTTGAGCGCTGCGATGGTGAGCTTCGGGGTGTGCTCCAGGCGCAAGAGGGTCTCGTTGGCGTGGAGGCAGAAGTAATATTTGAACGTCGGATCGGCCTCGCGGAGCATCGCGATGTTGGCGCCTGCGCAGAAGAACTTCTCGCCGTGGC
>CAYLJT010000230.1:0-10649 GCA_964383995.1 uncultured Polyangiaceae bacterium | reverse complement strand
GAAATAGCCAGGCAAACAGCGTCCATTTGCGGCAGGCCACGATCCACTCGTTGTCGAGGCGCCCCGTGACCAGGGCCGCGATGGCGAAGGCAAACGGGATCGCCGAAGCCGTAAACCCCGTGTAGAGGCTCGGCGGGTGGATGATCATGTAGAAGTTGCGAAGCTGCTGATTGAGCCCCGTGCCGTCCACCGGCGCGCCGCCGGGGAAGGTGGCGAAGGGGTTGGTGTCGCCAAAGACCATCAACACCGCGAAGAACATCAGCACCGCCATCAGCGTGGCGATGACGTAGGGCTGAAGCTCCAAATAGCGGTGTTTGAGCCACGCGACGCAGGTGCCGGTCCAGATGCTGGTGAGGAACACCCACCACAAGAGCGAGCCGTCCTGCCCTCCCCATAGGGCCGTGAAGAGATAGGCCGTCGTCATCGAGCGGTCGCTGTAGCGAGCGACGTAGCTGATGCGGAAATCGTGGCTGATGAAGGCGTAGGCGAGGACGCACACCGCGAGGCCGACGAGGGCGATGGTGCCGTAGGCGCCGAGGCGCGCGGCTTGGAGCAGCCGCGGCCGCCCCCTCCCCGAGGCGATGGCCACGGCCATCGTGTAGGCCGCGACCACGATCACAGCGTAAAGAACGCCGGTTCCGAACTCAGGAAGGGACTGCCAGAGCTGCATGGGGGTTCCGCATCTTAGGCCGACCAGGGGCGGGTCGAGCCTGTCTCGCGTTCTTGGGGCATGCGACCGCGAAGAGCAAGCGCCAGAGCGACCAATCCCCCTTTCCTCGTCCGCATCTCCGCGCAATAGTTTCGGCCATGAGCTTTACGAGCCAGAGCCCGTCGTCCAAAGACCAGTCTTCCGCCGGGGCATGGGGGCAAGAAAAGGGTGCCGCCGAGCGTGGCGAGCTGATCTACGACTGGAACGAGGTGGGGCGGCAGGGGCGGCTGATCCCGAAGAGCGTCGAGTTCTTCGATGAGACCCTGCGCGACGGTCTGCAGAGCCCATCGGTGGCCGACCCTCCCATCGAGCACAAGCTCAAGCTCTTGCACCAAATGGCCAAAATCGGCGTGGACGCCGCGGACATCGGCCTGCCGGGCTCGAACCAACGGGCCTTCGATGACGTGCTCCGCATGTGCAAGGAGATCACCGACAACCGCTTGCCTATCCGCGTCGCCTGCGCGGGGCGCACCGTTGTCGCAGACATCTTGCCGATGGTCGAAATCTCGCAGCGCGCGGGCATTCCCGTCGAGGTCTACACCTTCATTGGCTCGAGCCCGATCCGCCAATACGTGGAGCAATGGGACGCGGACCTGATCGCCAAGCGCTCCGCCGAGGCCATCGATGTGGGCGTGAAAAACGGCCTCCCCGTGGCGTTCGTCACGGAAGACACGACGCGCGCCCGCCCCGACCTCTTGGGCACGCTGTTCCGCGTCGCCATCGATCACGGCGCGTCGAGGTTGTGCCTGTGCGACACGGTCGGTCACGCGACGCCCAACGGCGTCTACAACCTCATCACGTTCACGCAGAACGTGATCGCCAGCATGGGGGCCGACATCCAAATCGACTGGCACGGTCACAACGACCGCGGCCTCGCCCTCGCGAACGCGCTTTGGGCCATGGAATACGGCGCTCACCGCGTGCACGGCACGGCCCTCGGCGTGGGCGAGCGCGTCGGCAACACGCAGCTCGAGCTGCTCTTGCTCAACATGAAGCTCTTGGGTCTGCTCGAAGATCAAGACCTCACGGGGCTCATCGAATATTGCCAAACCGCTGCAAAAGCCGTGGGTTGGGAGGTTCCGATCAACTACCCGTTGGTGGGTCGCGACGCGTTTCGCACGGCGACGGGCGTCCACGCGGCGGCCATCGTCAAGGCCGAGGCGAAGGGCGATGCGTGGCTCGCGGACCGCATTTATTCGGGCGTTCCCGCGGGCATGTTCGGCCGCAGCCAAGAGATTTGCGTGGGCTACATGTCCGGCGCTTCCAACGTGAATCACTGGTTGCGCCAGCGAAAGATCGAGCCCTCGAAGGAGCTCGTGGACGCCATCTTGGCCCGCGCGAAGGCCACCCAGCACAACCTCACGAACGAAGAGATCGAAGCCGTCGTGACCGAGTTTTCCCGCGCTTCATCGCGGTAAGCAGGCCATTATTCATGCCGCGGGATGAGCCGAGGCGCGGCAAAGGTTCGGGGCAGGTGCGCGCTCCACGCTCCGGCTCGGCGACGGTGTATCTGGCGGCCGCCTTGTGCCTGCTGTTCGTGACGAGCCTGTTCGATGCGCTCGTCGGGCCCCTCGTGCTGCTGCCCCAGGCCCCTCCCCTGCCCGAAGAGGCCGTGCTCCACGACGCGACGTTGCAAGCGACTGTCGTCGACGAAGAGGGTCAGGGCATCGCAGGCGCGAGCGTGCGCCTGTTCGCCGTGCGTGACAAAAAGGCCTATTTCGTAGGCGAAATCGAGACGCAAGCGGGGGGGCGCGGGGCCCTCGACGAGCTGCCGCGCGGGCCGTTGTGGGTGCTCGCCTATGCGCCGGGTCGGGCGCGCGCCTCGGCGAACGTGATCTTGGGCGGCGGTGTCGCGGAGCTGAACCTCGCGTTGGCCCCCGCGGTGGCCCTCGACGTGGTGGTGGTCGATGACGCCGACGTGCCCGTGAAGGGCGCAAAAATCCGCGTGGACGCTGGGGATTTGCTGCCCCATGTCTCGGACAGCGACGCACAAGGTCGGGCGCGCCTCGACAGGCTCGGACGGGGTCCCTTCGTGGTGACCGTGCGCGCCGTCGGGTTCGAGCCGGTGGTGCGCGAGGTGCCGGTGCCGGTGCCGCTGCGCGTGCGGCTCGTGACCCTCGGTGCGCTCGAAATTTCGGTGCTCGGCCCCGATGGTGCGCCGGTGCCGGGCGCATCGGTGTTTGCCGCGGGAACAGGCCTTTTTCCGCCCCGCGAAGGGGTCGCCGATGGCGCCGGGCACGTGCGCATCGCCGGCCTCGCGAAGGGCTTCTACGATCTTCGCGCGAAGTGGAACGATCTCGTGAGCCGCACCGAGGTCGCGCTGCCCCTCGGACGCGGTGAAGAGAAGAGCGTCACGCTCACGCTCGCGGCGGGCAGGCACCTGGCGGTGACGGTGAACGATGGCGCCGGCGAGGACGCGAAGCCCGTCGTCGATGCGGACGTCGTCGTCGTCGAGGGCGGCCTCTCCCCCTTCCCGCTCGAAGGACGCACCGACGAAAAGGGTCGCGTGGTGCTCGGGCCTTTGGCCCGCGAGAGCCTCAGCCTTTCCGCCAAAGCGCAGGGGTTTGTGGCTCGCAGTGGGGTGCGCGTGGCACCCGACGAAGACGAGGTCGTGGTGGCGTTGATCCGCGGCGGCGCGTTGCTCGGCGAGGTCGTCGATGATCGCGGCTACCCCGTCGACGGAGCCACGATCGAGGTGATCGGTGTGGACGACGAGGGGATGCCGATCGACGAGAGCGCGCTGCTCTCGGACACCCGTGATCAGAGCTTTGCGCGGGCGCTCGGTGGGCCCATGCCCCTGCTGCCGATGGGCGAGCTCGGCGTGATGGTGGGGCCCATCCCGGATGTGCCGCGTGACGATCCTGCGCTCGTGCTCGCCCTCGAGACCAAGCCCTCCGGGCTCTCCGACCCCTGGGTCACGCGACGCGATGGCTCGTTTCGCGCGGCGCCGATCCCGCCGGGCCGCGTGCAGGTCGTGGCGCGGCACCCGAACTTCGTCGAGGGCGTGAGCGACACGGTCTCGCTGATCTCGGGCGGCGAAGCGAGCGTGCGCGTGGTGCTGCGCGAAGGGGGCAGCATCGAGGGCCGCGTGCTCGACGCGGAGGGCCGTGCGTTGGGCGGCGCGCGTGTGGAAATGCTGGCTACCGAAGGCTCGCTGGTGCGCGTGACGTATTCGGCGGATGACGGTGTGTTCGCGTTCGCCGCGGTGCCGAACGAGGTCGTGCTGTCGGTGGCGCGGCCCGAAGCGCCCGCGGATCCCGTGCTGCACCTGTTGGTCGAGGTCCCCGCGCGCGAACGAAAAGAGCTTGAAATCAAGCTTCCGCCGGTGCGCAAGGCGGTGCTCGTGCGCGTCACCGACGATCGAGACTACCCCCTGCCCCGCGTGGAGGTGCGCGCCCTGGCGCTGGATCGCGACAGCTCGCTGCGCCACACGACCTTCACCGACGACGACGGCGAGGCCACGCTGCTCGACGCCGAAGGCTTGTTTCTTCGGCTCACCGTGGTGTCCGCGGGCCTCGCGCCACTGGTGCGTGACGTCGAGGCCGCGCCTGAGCTGATCACGATTGCCCTTCGCAGACCCGTCGCCGTGCGCGGCACGATCACCGCGCGCGGCGGCCGCGATCGCGTGCCACAAGCCACGATCGTGTTGTTCACGCCCACCGGTCCGAGACACGGATCGACCGATGAAGAAGGGGATTTCGTGTTCAACGATCTGGCCCCGGGGCGCGTGCGTCTGGCCATCGAGCACGAGGACTACGCCTCCCGCGAGGTTTTGGCGGACGTCGGTGGCGACCCCGATCGACCTACGGATCTCGGCGAAATCGATTTGCTCGAAGGCGGTGAAGTGGCGGGCGAGGTGGTGGATTCCGAGGGCGAGCCGGTGGGCGGAGCGCGGGTCTCGCTGGGCCTGCCCCCGGCCTACCTGCCCCTTGGCCCGCTGCCCAACGGTGTGGTTTTGACCGACAAACAAGGCCGTTTTCTGCTCGGCGGCGTGCCCGAGGGGGAGGTCACGATCGGCGCGTACACGAGCGACCTGGGGCGTGGCTACGCCGAGAACGTGCCCGTGCGCGCGCGCGCCACCACCACCCGCGTGCGCATCGAGCTCGCCGGACAGGCCGCGTCGAACGAAGGGCGCGGCGCCGGCAGCATCGCGGTGACCCTGGGCTCCACGTCGGGCAACGAGGTGCTGGTGATGGCCGTGCCTCCCACGAGCGAGGCCGCCTTCGCGGGCATCGAGCCCGACGACGTAATCGTCGCGGTGAATGGCGTCGAGGTCGCGACCATCGAGGAGGCCCGTCGTCGGATGTCGGGGCCCCTGGCGGAGGACGTGCTGCTCGACCTGGAGCGCGAAGAGCGTCCCGGCGAGGTGATCGCGTGGAGGGTGCGTGTGCGGCGCGAGCGTGTGCGCCGCTAAGCGCTAGTTTTTCGAGCGAACGAGCACGATTTCGGGGCCGTCGGGCAGGGCCCAACGCAGGGTGTCCTCGCCGACGAAGCGGAAGCGCGCCTCGTCGTGGCCGCCCTCCGCCCGCGAGAACGCGATGGTCAGCTCTTTGCCGTCGTCCTTGGCAATTTGGTACGAGCCCGTGCGCGGCGTCTCCGCGGGGATGGTCACGGTGACCTTGCTCCCCGAAAACTCGACCGCCGTGCCCTTGGCCCAGCCGGTCACTTGGGAGACCTGCGCGGTGGGGACATTTTCCACGCTCTCGCCGAGCCAACGGCCTTGAAGGCGGTCTTTGGTGGTCTTGCTGCAGCCGGTGGCCGCCAAGAGGGTGCTGCTGAGGGTGATGAGGAGTGCTTCTCGGGCGCGCATGGCGGTCTCCAAAGCGAGCGTTGTTGCGGTGATTCCGCGGGGTTCGGGGCCACCACGGTCACAAGTCGAATGGTAAAGACAGCCGCGCCGACGGGCCAAATAGTGTCGCACGAATACCTACATTGGCGACATGGCTGACCAAACCGCGGGCGCTTCGTACTGGCGTCCGCGCCGCCGCACGGCCATGACCGCGCCGCGATGGAGTCCGTCTTCGCGAAACAGCGCCTTACGCCGGCCGCCCGTCGGGCCCTCCTTGACCACGTGATTGAGCGCTCCGGGCGTCGCACCCCCGCGGGGCCTCCGGTCATCGTGTTCGACCTCGACGGCACCTTGATGGACAACCGTCCGCGGGTCGTCGCGATTTTGCACGAGCTCGCCGCCGAGTGGCGCGACACCTACCCCGAGGCAGCGAAGGCCCTCGCGGCCGCGCGCGTCGAGGACGTGGTCTACGAGTTCATCGCGAACATGCGCAAGCTCGGCGTAAACGACCCGTCGCTGCACGAAAAAGGCCTGTTTTTTTGGCGCGAGCGCTTCTTTCAAGACCCCCACATGCGCTTTGACGTGGAGGTCCCCGGGGCCCGCGATTTCGCGCGAGCCTGCTACGACGCGGGCGCTGTGCTCGTGTACATGACCGGCCGCGATCTGCCCAACATGGCCCTCGGCACCTTCGCGAGCCTCCGCGATTTGGGCTTCCCCATCGGCGTGATCGGCACCGAGCTGGTGGTCAAGCCCGCCTTCGAAATCCCCGATACCGAGTTCAAACAAGGCATCATGCGCGACCTCGCGCGCATCGGCTCGGTCATCGCGGCGTTCGACAACGAGACGGCCAACTGCAACCTGTTCCTGGACGCGTTCCCCGAGTGCACGTCGGTGCTCCTTGACACGCAGCACGCGCCCAATCCGCCGCCCCTCGATGCCCGCGGTCACGTCATCGAGTCCTTCGAACGGCCATGACGTCCCGGCTGCGTTGCGCGTTCGCGGCCCTCTTGGCCGCGTCCGTCGTGACGGGCGGTCTGCTCGGCTGCGACGGTGTTCCCGAGCCCGCGCCCCTGTCTCCTGAGGCCGGAACGAGCCCCAACGCCAGCATTTTGCCTGCGCCCCTCGCGACGGAGGCCCCCGATATTTTGGACGCGGGCGCCGACGCTGCGGCACCCGTGGATGCAAGCGCGAAGAGCCTCGCGTCCGATGCGAGCGCGCCGAGCCCGACGCTACCGCGGCCGGATCTGGCGCTGTCCGCCGAGACACCGATCAGCCGCGAGCTCGCCGGTGTGACCCTCGAAGCCGTGTGGCGCTGGCGCGACGTGCCCCCGCCCGCGAAGGTCGCGGAGGCTCATGCGCCGGGCATCCGCGCGGTCGTCGAAGCCAGCCGTCACCTCTGGAAAATCGACGTGGCCGAGGTCGGGCGCCTGCGAATCGAGCTTGTTTCACGGGCTTTCGTGCTGCCCAAGCGCACCGAGCTGCGGGCCATCGCCGAGCGCTACGGGCACATCGTGCTTTGGCCCAATGCGACCGACTATCGCGTGGTTTCCCCGGGCGCGCTGCGACCTTTGCTCGGCGAGCGTCGAAACGACGTGACGCCGCTCGTGTTGTTGCCCGGCACGCCCGCGGGTCCCGGCGCGACGATCGTCGGCCTTCCCACGCGCCGGGTCGAGCTCGGATCCAGCCTCGGCACGCTCAAAATCGATCTGGCCAAGGCGCCCGAGTCCGGCCAAGGCGCCGCCCTTTTGTGCCGTTCGCTGGTCGAGATCGCGGGCGTCGATCCCAAAACACCGCTCTGCCAAAACGGCGAGCTGCCCCTCGCGGCGACCTACGCGTGGCGCGGTGGCGGGGGCATTTCGTTCGAAGTGACGAGCCTCACGCGGCGCATCGACCTCGCGTACAACGACATGCTTGCGCCGCCACCGGGCGCCGCGTTCGCCGAGGGAGGCCTGCCCGCGGTGCCCGACGGCATCCTCGTGACCCGCGAGGAGCTCGCCGCGTTTCGCACGGGCCCGGCGGAGGTCGCGCCGAATCCGAGCGCGCCGGGCGAGGGTTTCATCGCCGAAAACCGCTCGGACTTGCTCCTGTATCTGCTCGTCGACGGGGCCCCCGTGGTGCTCGTTCCCCCTGGCAAAGAGCGCTATTTGGTGGGTACACAGCGCGGTCGTTACGGCATCGCGTGGCGCTCGTTTTTGGGGGATCGCATCGACGACGTGGGCACGGTCGAGCTGCCCGCGCGCATCGTTTACGGCGCGCCGCTCGACGCGGGCGCCCCCGACGGCGGCTGATCCACGCGGGGCTCGGGGCGACGAAACACCTCGGCCACATCGAGCGGAAACCGCTTCGGCGCGAGGTCGTCGCCGACGCAAGCGAGGAGCGTCGAGCCTTCGCAAATCAGCGTGGTTTCCCGCCAAATCTTGTAACGAAAGCGCACCGTCACGCGGGTTATCTCGTTGCACCCCGTGTCGACCCACAACGTGTCGCCAAAGCGCGCGGGCTTGCGGTAGCGGAGGTCCGTCTCGACCACGGGCAGGTGGATGCCGCGGCCGATCCAATCGCCGTAGGGCACGCCCCTGCGGTGCAGCCAATCGACGCGACCGAGCTCGAAGTAGGTGAGGTAGTTGCCGTGGTGAACGACGCCCATCAGGTCCGTCTCGCAGAAGCGAACCACGAGCGACGAGCGTGAGATGTTGGGGGAAGCTTCGATGTGGGGCATAGGCGCGCGGGGGCGGCGATGATAGCGGACTCGGCCATGGCCGAATCCATCTCGACGTTGTTGTCGACCGAAGAAATCGCCGCCCGCGTGCGCGAGCTGGGTGCGCAAATCTCCCTCGATTATGCGGGAAAAAAGCTCGCCCTCATCTGTGTGCTCAAGGGCAGCTTCGTGTTCACCGCCGACCTCGCGCGCGCCATCACCATCCCTCTGCGCGTCGATTTCTTGGGCACGCAAAGCTACGGCGAAGGCACCTCGTCGAGCGGTCTCGTGCAAATCACGCAAGACCTCACGAAGCCCATCGACGGCGAGCACGTGCTGGTGGTCGAAGACATCGTCGACACGGGTCTCACCATCTCCCATCTGCTCGACTTGCTGCGCGTACGAAAGCCCGCGAGCGTGAAGGTCTGCTCCCTCTTGCACAAGCCCGCGCGCACGCGGATCGAGGTGCCCATCGACTATCTGGGCTTCACGATCGAAGATAAATTCGTCGTCGGCTACGGCCTGGATTGGGCCGAAAAATACCGCAACTTGCCGTTCATTGGCCTCGTGGAGCACGCATGAGCTCGCGCGCCGACAAGCGCCTCGCGTACCTCGAAAGCGTCGTCGCACAGGGCACCGCCGACTCTTTTGCGCGCTACGGCTTGGCCCTGGAGTACGCGGGTCGCGAGCGCATCGCCGACGCCCTCGCGACCTTCGAGACGCTCCGCGGTTTGGACCCGGACTATGTGCCCATGTACCTGATGTGCGGCACCATGCTCGCTAAGGCGGGCCGCAAAAACGACGCTCGCACGTGGCTCGAGCAGGGCGTCGTCACGGCCAAAAAGAAGGGCGATACGCACGCCCTCAGCGAAATCGAAACCGCGCTCCTCGGCCTGTGATGCGCGGCCCGTCGCTGCTGCTCGCGGGCCTCGTCGCGCTCACGACGTCCTGCGGATCGGCGAGCATGCCCCCCTCGTTGCGCCACGGTCTCTTCGAAAAAACCGCGCCTTCCCTCGGCGAATTCATGCCCACGCGCGGCCTCTCCGAGGGTCCACGCGCAACGGTCATCGATTTCTGGGCGTCGTGGTGCCCGACCTGCACCCGCACCTTGCCCATGCTCGACGCGCTCTACCGCGATCACGAGGCCGACGGCGTGCTCGTCGTCGGCGTGGCCGTCGACGAAGATCCCCGCAAAGCCGAGGCATTTCACGGGCGTTTTGCTTCGTTTCCGCTGGTCCTCGATCCGGATCAACGCCTCGCTTCGCGTTTTGGTGTGGCGCAGGTGCCCCTCACCTTCGTCCTCGATGGCGACGACGTCGTGCGTTGGGTGGGCCGCGATCCGGCCGACGTCGAGCGCGCGGTGAAGGTCATTTTGGCGTCTTCGGACGGAGCTTCGCCGTGAGCCGCAAAGCCCGCGGTCCGTCGGGTCCCACGCTGTTCGAGGCCGCCGCCGAGCGGGATCCGGATCTGCGCGCGACCAAGCCCTTGGCCGAGCGCATGCGGCCCGAGGGCCTCGACGACCTCGTGGGGCAGAGCCACCTGCTCGCCAAGGACAAGCTCCTGGCCCGCGCGATCGCGGCCGATCGTGTGCCCTCGATGATCCTGTGGGGCACGCCGGGCGTCGGCAAAACAACGCTCGCGCGCGTCATCGCGGAGAGCACACGCTCGCGCTTCGTGCCCTTCAGCGCGGTCCTCGGCGGTGTGGCCGAGGTGCGCCAAATCGTGGCCGAAGCGCGTGAAGCGCGCTCCTACCAAGGTCGACGCACCATGCTCTTCGTCGACGAGATTCACCGCTTCAACAAGGCCCAACAAGACGCCTTCTTGCCCCACGTCGAGGACGGCACCGTCACGCTGATCGGCGCGACCACCGAAAACCCTTCGTTTGCCGTGGTTGCGCCACTTCTTTCACGGTGCAAAGTATTTCGCCTCAAGCCCATCGACAGCGAAGCCATGGTGTCGCTCTTGGCGCGCGCTCTCGCGTCCCCGAGGGGCTACGACGGCGCTCTCACGGCCGAGCCCGAAGCCCTCGAAGCCCTCGCCCGCCTGGCCCAGGGCGACGCTCGCAGGGCCCTCACCAGCCTGGAAATCGCGGCCGATGACGTGCTCGGCCGGGGCGAACGCGTGCTCACCTTGCGCGACGTGGCCGAGGTAACGGAGCAAAAAACGCTGCTCTACGACAAGAGCGGCGAAGAGCACTTCAACATCATCAGCGCGTTCATCAAGTCGATGCGCGGCTCCGATCCGGACGCGGCCATCTACTGGCTGATGCGCATGGTGGAGGCCGGTGACGACCCTTTGTACCTGTTGCGGCGCATGTTGATTTTTGCTTCGGAAGACGTGGGAAACGCCGATCCGCGCGCCCTCGAAGTGGCCGTGATGGCCGACCAAGCGTTCCGTCGGCTGGGCATGCCCGAGGGCATGTACCCCCTCGCGCACGCCGCGATTTACCTGGCTTG
>CAYLJT010000229.1:0-10668 GCA_964383995.1 uncultured Polyangiaceae bacterium | reverse complement strand
CATGGGCCTCGTGCTCGACACGCTCAAGATTCAGAACGTGACCGACGACGTGAACTACCTGAACTCGATCGGCCGCATTCAGGGCGCGCGCGTGCGCATGGAAGCGAGCGTGGTGGAGTACCGGGTGAACGCCGAGGCCGAGGTGCAAAAGGCCGAAAACTGGGCGCGCAGCGAGATCGCCAAGATCGAGTCGGAGCTTGCCATCGCGCGGCAAGAGACCGACCGACGCATCAAGGACGCCGAGTCTCGGCGTGAGGCCATGATTCAGGAATCGCGAGGTCAGGTGCTCGCGCAGATAGCTCAAGTCAAGGCCGAAATGGAACGCCAGAAGGCGCGCGCACTACAGGTCGAACGGCAACTGGAAGCCGACGTCGTGCAGCCCGAAGAGGCCGAGCGACGCAAGCTGGAAGAGTCCGCCCGCGGCGACGCCGCGCGCATCGTGGAGGCTGGCAAGGCCCAGGCCGAGGCGCTCGCCATGCTGACCAAGGAGTACCTGAAGATTGGTCCCGCGGCGCGCGAGGTGCTGATTCTTCAGCAGACCTTGCCGCTCGCAGAGCACGTGGCCGGCAGTACGAAGCCCCTGCGTATCAAGAAGCTCACCCTCTTGCCGGGAGGCGAGTCGACGGCCAAGTCGGCCATCGCCACCGCGCAGCAAATCCGGGCCGCTACGGGCGTCGATCTGAGCGCGCTGGCCAAGCGCTGGGCGGGTGCTCCGGCGGAGCCCGAGACCGAAGACATTCCCCTCGCGCCGCCCCTGCCCGCCGCGGCCCAGCGCGAGCTGCCGAAGGGCTCACCGCCCGCGCCGAAACGTGGTTAAGAAGCCTCCGTGAAGCTTCGCTACACCCTCTCCGACAAAGAGCTGTACCGCGCCAACCTCACCGAGCACTTCAGCGTGCGAAGGTGGGGTTATCTGCGCATCTTTGGCGGACCCGCCCTGATAGCGGTGGGCTTCTTGCTGCGGTTTTCCAGCGACAGCGACCAAAACCGCGGCCTTGGCATGTTCTTCGTCTTTTATGGACTGTATTACGGTCTACGGCCCTTCTTGACGTCTTGGTTTCGGCTGCGGCTGCGCCGCCGCGAGGGCGTCGCCGAGCAGGTGACCGAGATCGAGCTCAACGACGACGGGATAGAGGTCCGCGATCCGGAGGCGTCGAGCGAGCTGTCCTGGGAGTCGGTGAGCACGGCGGGCGCCCGCGAAGAGCACTACTTCATCGCCATTCGCGGCGGCGCGCGCTTCATCATCCCGAAGCGCGCGGTCAGCGATCAACCGCAATTTGCAGGCTATTTTCAGCGCAAGGGCAAATGGGAAGGTTGAGCCGTCACTGCGGGACGTTGGGCGCGCAATAGCCGCCCACGCACACCGCCGCCGGGTCACAGCAGTCGGCCGCGGTGGTGCATGCCTCGCCGATGCCCGAGCAGCCCTCGGGTTGGTTGTCGCAGACAGGGTTGCCCTGGTCGTCCTCGTGGCAGAAACCGTCGCAGCACTCGAAGCCGGCGGAGCAGTCTTCGCCGATTTTCTTGCAGGGCGAGAGGGCCCATTCGCCGCGCATGTTGTTGTTGTTCAGCTCTTGGCCCGGCAGCCAGAAGGCCGGGTGGCTCGGGTCTTTTCCAGGCATGGGGTTGGCGTCGATGGCCGTGACCCAGAGTTGCTTTGCGCGGCTGTTGGGGTTCGTGTCGGTCAAAGTGTTGCCGTACACGCGCTCGGACACGATCACGAGCCAGAAGTAGCCACCCACGCTGACCGGGTTGAAGGTAGGCTCGTAGCTCGCGGTGAGCTGGTCGTTGACGAGCACCCCCGCGCCGTTGGCGGCGTCGAGCGGAATTTGCACCGAGCCGTCCAGGTTGGTCAGCCATATTTGCGCTTGCGCGCCGCGCGACCTGGCCTGGGTGGAGCGTTCGAACGCGATCCACTGTGAGTCCGGGCTGAAGGTCGGGAAGGTGACCGTCGGGTAGGCGGGGTCGTTGTCGACGATCTTCTTCGTGTTGGCGAAGGTGTAGGCGTTGGGATCGACGTCGGTGATCCAGAGATTGGAGGTGTTGAAGTCGAGGCCGTTGCCGTCGTAGCGCACGGAGAACGCCACCTTCGTGTTGTCGCTCGACCACGCGGGGTGGGAAGGCTGTCCGCCGTTTCCAGGGTTGAGCTGCGCGAGCTCGGTCGCGTCGTTGGACTTGGAGAGGGACAGATAACCCGTGCCGTTGAAGGCGCCGTCGTTCCAGTGGCGCCAGAGCACGAGCTGACCGTTGGCCGAAATGGCCTGGAAACCGGAGGAGAAGTCCGTTGCCAGGATGCTCCCGCCGGTGGCAAGGTCAAACGTACCCCAGGGGCTGTAACCGCCGTGGAAGGCCGCCACGAGCGTGCTGCCGTCTTTGGACACGCTGTGGCAAGCCACGCACGAGACGCCCGATGGCTTTTGCAGGAAGTTCTCGGGCGCGGTGTCACCGGGCTTGATGCGCACCACGTTGCCGCTGTTGACCTCCCAATAGTAGATGGTACCTGCCAGGTTGGCGGGGGCGATGGTCCAGGTCTGGGTAACGGGGAGGTAAGCCTTCGTGCCGTCGTGACGCTGTACCGAAATGGTGACGTCGCCGGAGGTGGAGTCGGTCAGTTTTTTCCAGACGTCTACCGGGAGGGTAGGGAAGTCGAAGCGAGCCGGGGCGGCGATGACCGCGTACGCTTGGAGCTCGAAGCCCGCGCTGTTGGCGTGGATGTAGTAGGTGTCGGCCGGGCCGGTGTTGTTCCACTGCAGGGTTGGGCCGATGAGCCCCCGTGGGAAGACCGTCTTGTCGTAGGGATAAACAAGGGCCATGGCCGGATCCGGATCGGTGGCCGTATCGAAGGTGCTCTTGATGGTGCCGTCGATGCCGGGGTCGGACGTGATGTGCAGTTTGACCGTGGCCGGCGTCGACGCGCTCAAAGCGCCATATTTGAAGGTGACCGTGCCTGTGCCGCCCAAGAGGCCTGTGGCCGTGAAGGCGCCGCCGGTTTGGGAGATGGTGGCAATGTCGTAGCGGTCGTAGGACCACTCGCCCACGAGATTGATGGTTTGACCGCCCGCGGTGGTGCCCGTGGCGGTGAAGGTCGTGGCCGCCGGAATCACGCCGTCGACCACATCGACCACCAGATTTTGCGGGGCGATTTGCACCGCCACCACGTCGTTGACGCCTGCGTCGCCCAGCAGATCGCCGCCCGTCCCTTCGCCGCCCGTTCCGCCCCCGCCGGCCGTGCCCGAGGAGCCCGTGAAGGGCGCCTTTGCGCTGTCCGAGTCACCCCCGCAGGCGCCTCCCAGAAGCGAGCCGAGGGCAATGGGTAAGGCCAAAAGCACGGGGAAAAGCAGGTTTCTGTACTTCATAGCGACCTCCGAGCGGTCGAAAGCCTACCACGAACGCGGCGGGCTAACAGACTTCGGCGTCGCTTTGCGGCCTGCTTTTTCGCGCGAGCGCTTTGCGCGCGAGCCGCGGTCGTCGGCTCAGGCTGCGACGGTCGTGGGCTTTTCGCCTTCGGGGTAGCCGACCATGGTGCCCGACGCGGGGTCCCACAGTTTCAGGCGCAAACAGGCCAGGACGTCGCGCGGGGCGAGGGAGGTGGCGGGCTTGATTTGAAGCTCGGGGACCGCCGCCATCGCTTCACGCAGTCTGTAAAACGGGATGACGGCGTTCAGGTGGTGAATGTGGTGCAGGCCAATTTCGCCGGTAAACCAGCTCATGATGGGGCCCGTGTGCATGTAACTGGAGGACTCCATGGCAGCCCGCGCAAAGGTCCAGGTCTGGCGCGGCTGCATGAAGACACCAGGGTAGTTGTGCTGGGCGTAGAAGAGATAAGAGCCCATTGCACAGGCCACCATCAACGGCAGCACCAGGACGAACAGCGTCATGAGCGGGCCGAAGGCCCAGGTGAGCCCCACCAGCAGACCGATGTGCACGACGAGGGCGACCGCCGAGTCCCAATATTCGCGCGGTTTCTTGAGGAACGACGCGAGGCACATGCCCAACAAGAAGATGGTGATGTAGCCAAAGATCATGGTCAAAGGGTGCCGCGCGATGGCATAGGCCCTTTGCTTTTCTTTCGGCGTGCGCTTCCACATCTCCACGGTAAGCACGGGAAACGAGCCAATTTGCGCGCCGACGATCTTGGCGGTGTGGGCGTGGTGGTAGTTGTGCGACTCGCGCCAGATGCGCGGGGGCGTGAGCACGAGCACGCCGTAAATGCCGAAGATGACCTTGCCGACGGGGCTCTTGCGGAGCAGGGCGCCGTGGTGAAAGTCGTGCGCGAGGATGAACGCGCGCACGATGACGAGCCCCTCGACGATGCTGGCCGCGAGGCGGACGGGCCACCACGGCGCGACGGCCGCGACGGCCGTGACGGCGGCGAGCACGAGGAAGGTGCTGGCCACGTGGTAGATGCTCTTGCCGCGGTTTTCGCTCGCAAATTGCCTGGTTTTGGCAATGAGCTCGTTGCCTTCGATCATGACGCGGCGCGATGAATGCCAAAGTCGCGGGCCGCGCGCAAGTCGCCGCGCGCTGCGAAAAGGCCTTCGCAGCGCGACGAACGCGCGGACGGCGCGCGCCTACTCCACGAGAAACGTTGACAGCGCGAACGCGTCGGTGGTCTGCCCGAGGCCGTTTTGCAGGCTCAAAAAGAACATCGCGCCCTCGATGCGCGCGGCATTGGCCGCCGTGACGAGCACCAGGCCGCCGCCCGACGCGCGGGCTTTGTCGGGGTTGTCGTTCTTCAGATAAACCGCGTTGTTGGGGCTGTGGATGTTGCCGAGGGAGATGGAGTCGAGGCGGTGGAGACCGAGGGGCTGCTCGTCCTCGGCCAGGACGCGCAAGAGAAACCCGTACGTGTTCGGCCCCTCGCCCAAAACCGCTAGAAAATGGCCGCCATCTTGATCGAGCCAGCCCGCCTGCAGGTTGTCCTCGAAGTCGATGACATCGCCCAAATGGATGCCCGCCGAGCCCTCCACCGGGGGATCACCGATGCACGCTTCGAGGCGGTTTGGCTCGATGAAACCAAGCGAAGAGAGCAGCTTCATCTTGGCGTAGGGCAACACCAAGGCCTCGGGGAACGGAGACTTCGCGTCGCGGATCGCCGCGCATAGGGCCGTCATCGCCGCGTCCGGGGCCTGCACCCGTTGCGTGTACTCGGCGATGTCCTCGTTGGCCTTTTTCGAGCCGTAGTGCGTGGCAAACCCGCCGTCGTTCGCCGCGCTGTCGCTGAGCTTCGTCCAGTTGGCGCCTTGGTAGTCGAGGCCGAGGCCGAGGCTCACGGCGGTGCTCTGCAGATCGCCCATGACCTGTGTGATGCCTCCCGCAAGGCGAAACCCCTCGATGGTCTTCTTGGCGGCCTCTTGGACGTCGCTCGGCCACGCCGAGAGCTCGCTGCCGTTCGCCACCGCGGCGTTCAAGACATACGTGTAATTGTGCGCGTTTTCATGCACCACCGTGCGCGTGACTTCCCCCGTTTCTTGGAAGATGTCGGCGTTGAGAATGAAGGCCTGACCGCTCGCGATGCCGAGGGTCGTCAGGCCATCGTTGGTCTCCTTCATCTTGACGACGGCGACCGTCGACATGGCCCCGCGCGCCTTGGGAGCGATCGCGTTCAGAGCTTCCGTGAGCGGCTCATCCATCGACAAGTCGAGCAGCACGACCGCTTCAATTTCGTTTTGCAGGACCTTGGGCAAGAGCGCCTCTTCGCCCGGCGAAAGAAACTGAATCCCCGGGAAATCCAAGGCGATTCCGTCTTCCACCAGGGCCGCCTCGGCTTGTCCGAGACCGCCTCTCATGGAGGCCGCCTGCGCCTTGGGCAGCGCGTCGTCTTCGATCTCCACGAGCGTGTTGCCTGCGACATCCATCACCACCACGCGGTCGACGCGGGACGCCGCATGGAGCCACACGGTGGCGGTGGCTTCGTCGAGCGCCAAGTCCTCTTCGAAGGGCTCGCCGGCCGCGTCTTTTCCCTCCTTCGTGGCTGTGGTTGGGAAGGCCACCGGCACCGCTTCGAGCACGGTGTCGCCGTCGTAGGCCACCGCCATCAGCTCGCCCGCGAGGGCCGGGACGGGCACCTGTTCGGGCGCGATCGTCGCGATGGAAGAGCGCGTGAGCGACGCCGATGCGTGGCTACCGAAGAGATCGAAGCGCATGAAGGTGATGGGGCCCGCGGGCGCGTCGTCGTCGGGACCTCCACCTTCGCTCGCGGGATCGGAGCTGCAGCCGAGGGCCGCAAAGCTCAGCACTATGCTCAAGAAGCACGCCTTGCGCTCGAAGCGTCGCATCGCACGAGCGTACGCCGGATCGTGCGAAGGAGGAGCGCCAAGCGGCAAGGTCGGCTATGAGGCGTCATGCGCTCTCGACTCCGCCTCGTGCTCCTCACGGCCGCGCTGCTCTCCCTCGCCACGGGCGCCGCCGGCTGCGCGACGAAGCCCACCATGCGCCTCAACCACGCCGAAATCAGCGGCGCGCGCATCGCGTTTCCGCCGAGCCTCAGCGTGCTCATGACGGTCTATCTCGATGTGTACAACCCGAACAGCTACGACGTGGCGATTCGGGCCGTGCGGGGCAGGACGATTATCTTGAATCGCTACGAGGTGCCCGTCGACTACAGGGCAGACGGCAATGGCCTCTGGCTCTATGCCGACAAGACAACGCACATCAGGGTGCCTGTCAGCGTGCCTGCCGACGTGGCGATTGCCATCCTGAGAGAGTCGATGTCCCAGCCCATGATCCCCTATCGCTTCATCGGTAGGGCCGACGTCACCGCCACGAGCACCTTCGAGATCGAAGAGGACGACTATTCGGTCAACGAATCCGGCCTGGTTTCGCGGAAAATGATCCAAGACGTGCTGGGCGTCAATTTGTAGCGCCGAAGATGGGCACGGGGGCCACCGTTTCGGCCACCTTCCGGGGTAAATCCGTGCCAAGGTGCCGCGCCGCCGGACGCATTATGACCGCCATTGCAATAACCACCGAACCCCTGGCCCCCGTCGAGCGCAGCGCTCCCGCAACCCCCCTCGAGCTCGACGCGGCGTCGCGTCGCGACGGTGTGACCATAGGCACCATTCGGGATCTCATCCCCAAAGAGTGCCATGTGATCGACCCCGTCCGATCGTGGCTCACCGTGCTGCGCGTGGTGGTCGTCATGGCCGTCGCACAGGCCCTCTTGGCCCAGGTCGAGCTCACCTCCGGTGTGGCCCTGTTCTACGAAATTCCCGCGCTGCTGGCCGCATGGTTGTTCGCCGGCTGGGCGTTTACGGGCGTGTTCGTGCTGGGTCACGACTGCGCCCATATGGCCTTCTCCGAGCGGCGTTGGGTCAACTCCCTGGTGGGGCACCTCTGCCTCTCCGCCGAGTTTACGGGCTTCCACAACTGGCGCATTTGGCACAACTACCACCATGCCAAAACCCAGCTCCGCACGGAAGACCCGGATTGGCCCGAAAAAATGCTGACGTTGCCCGAGTACAAGAAGGCCGCGCTCGGTGAGAAGGCCCATGTCCGGCTGGGGTTTGGCACCCCCCTTGGTCTCTTGGTGGGCTTTTGGGTGGGCATGTTCCGCCGCACCTTCATGCAGACGATGGCCCCGCAAATTCAGCTCGCGCGCGGCGCGAAGCGCGAGCTTTTGTTCTCCTCGCTGTTCATGGTCGCCTCCGTCGGCGCGGTGTCTTACGGCCTTGTGCACTACTTGGGCGCGTTCGCGCTCATCAAATATTACTACGTGCCCTCGTTCATCGCCGCGGCCCACGGGGCGATGTTGACGTATCTGCACCACACGAGCGCCGATTCTCTCGTGTTCGACAAGGGCACATGGACGCCCCTCCGCGGTCAGGTGATCTCCACGTTCAACGTGCGATTTCCCCGCGTCATCGAGGCGCTTTGGCTCGACATCAACATTCATTTGCCGCACCACCTGGCCCCCAAGATTCCTTGGTACAACCTCCGTAAGGCGGCCGAGGCGATCGCCGAGAAGGCCCCTGGCTACTACCAGGAGCGCCGCTTCAGCCTGGGCTATCTATGGGCCTCGTGGCGCCGCCCCCTGTTGGCGGAGACCGCCGAAAAGGGCCGCTATACGATGGCGTCTTTCTAATTTTTAGGATTTTTTGACGACGCCACCCGCTTCACAATGCACGCGAAGGGTGGTACGCGAGCGGCCACGATGACATCCCTCTTCGACGGGTATCGCCCGCTCCCAGGCACCTACGACGAGCTCGTTGATTCGAACGGAGCCATTCGTCCGGAGGTCGCGCAGGCCATGGGCCTCCTGTCCGATGGCGGGCTGGAGGGTCTCGCAAGGTGCCAGTCGCTAGCCGAGCTCGCCCTCCTCAATCAAGGGGTCACCTTCTCGGTCTATTCGGACAGCCGCGGCGCCGAGAAGATCTTCCCATTTTGCTCCGTGCCCCGCATCGTCGCCGCCAAACACTGGCAGTCTTTGGAGCGCGGCCTCGAGCAGCGGATCCGCGCCCTGTCCATGTTCTTGGACGACGTCTACGGCGAGGAGCGCATCCTCAACGAGGGCGTCGTCCCGAAGGACCTCGTGCTCGGAGCAGGGCAGTACCTGCCTCTCGTCAAGGGCATTGTCCCCCCGGGCGGCGTACGCATCCATATCGCCGGCATCGATCTGATCCGCGATCCCGAGGGCACATTCCGTGTGTTGGAGGACAACCTCAGGACCCCCTCCGGGGTGTCCTACGTCGTCGAGAACCGCGTGCTTTCGAAGCGCATCTTCCCTCACGTGCTCGACGCGGCCCGGGTCCACCGCGTGGATCACTACCCGACGCGCCTGGCCGAGACGCTGCGCTCGGTCGGCCCCCAAGACAACGACGCTCCGACCATGGTCGTCCTGACGCCCGGGCCCTATAACTCGGCGTTCTTCGAGCACAGCTTCCTCGCGCGCACCATGGGCATCGAGCTGGTGCAGCCGGCCGACCTGTTCGTCGACGACGAGAAGGTCTTCATGCGTACGACCGAGGGACCGGTGCGCGTCCACGTGATTTACCGGCGCATCGACGAGGCCTTCCTCGATCCCGAGGTGTTCCGAAAGGACAGCTTGCTCGGCGTGCCCGGCATCATGCGCGCCTACGCCAAAGGCAACGTGGCGTTGGCCAACGCCCCTGGAAACGGCATCGCCGACGACAAAGCGATCTACCCGTATGTCCCGGACATGATCCGCTTCTACCTGTCGGAAGAGCCGCTCTTGGCCCAGGTGGACACGTTCGTCTGCGCGCGCGAAGACGACCGGAAGTACGTCCTTTCCAACCTGGACAAGCTCGTCGTCAAGGCCGTCGACGAGGCCGGCGGCTATGGCATGTTGATGGGTCCCCAAGCCACCGAGGAGCAGCGCGCCGACTTCGCGAAGCTCATCCAGGCCAATCCACGGCGCTTCATCGCGCAGCACAGAATCGAGCTCTCCACCTGCCCCACCTGGTCCGCGCCCGACAAATGCTTGCTCCCGCGGCGCGTCGACCTGCGACCTTACATCCTCACGAGCCGCGAGGGGCCCTGGGTGCTGCCCGGCGGGCTGACCCGTGTCGCCCTCCGGCCCGGCTCGTACGTCGTCAACTCCAGCCAGGGTGGCGGCTCCAAAGACACCTGGGTTCAGAAGTAGCCATGCACATCATCTCTCGTGTTGCCGATCATTGCTTTTGGTTCGGTCGCTACCTCGAGCGCGCCGAGAGCACGGCGCGTGTCCTCGCGGTCACCCAGAGCCTGGCCCTCGACGCCGAACTGTCACCCCTGCAGTGTTGGCTCCCGGTGCTCATCGTCGCCGGTGAACGGGCCCCCTTCGAGGCCAAGTATGGCGCGAGCACCGTGGGCGATGGGGAGATCGTCCAGGGCTACATGACCTGGGACGAGGACAACATTGCCTCCATCCGGCAAAGCGTAGGCTACGCCCGCGAAAACGCGCGCTCGATCCGCGAGGTGGTCAGTCTCGAAGCGTGGGAGGCCATCAACGAGCTTTACCTTTGGCTCGGCAGCGAGGCCGCCCAAACCGCCTACCGACAAGAGCGCTTCGACGTCTACAAGAAGGTTAGGCAGCTCACGCAACTGTGTTTGGGCCTGTTGCGCAGCACCATGCTGCACGACACGCCGCTCGACTTCATTTGGCTGGGCGTGATGCTGGAGCGGGTGGGTCAGACAGGCCGCTTGCTCGACGTCCACCACCATGCATTCTCCACCCTGGCGCCCGTCGAGGCCTCCTCGGCGCGGGCCGCAGGTCAGGTGGTGATCGAGACTTCGCTGTGGGTCAGCTTGCTGCGTGCCTGTTCGGGGTTCGAGCCTTTCATGAAGCGCTTTCAGGCGCGCGTGACGGGTCAGGTGGTGGCGTCCTTCCTGATTCTGGAGCCCCGGTTTCCGCGCTCGATCCGCTATTGCGTCCACTCCGCCTACGAGCGTCTGACGGCCATTCGACCTCCCCATCGCACCGAGCTCCCGGGCGGCGAGCCCCTCCAACGCTTGCGCGTGCTCGACAACTGGGTAGGAAGTCTGGTGCCCGCGTCGCTCGACCCCTTGACGGTGCACGAGACGTTAACGCACGTAGTCGACGAGACCGCGGCGATTTGCGACGGAATTGGCAAGGCGTTTTTTGGGTACGGGCCTCCGCCGTCGAAGGCCCCCAAAGCGCTCTAGTACCGCGCTTCCATCGAAACGATGGGTGCTTCGCACGGGCGGCTGCGCCGC
>CAYLJT010000228.1:0-10672 GCA_964383995.1 uncultured Polyangiaceae bacterium | reverse complement strand
TCATGCGCTTGCCGCGTGGACCTCGAAGGCTCCGATGGGCCTGCTCACGCCATTGACCAGCACGTCGACCGCGTGCTGGCCCGGCCGCGGTTTGCGCGTGGTGTGGACCGCCAGGGAGATGGATGTCTGAAGCTCGTGACGCCCGCGCGCCGGTAGCGTGATGCGCTTCAATTTGAACACCTTGGGCGAAGAACTGCCGTTGGCCTTGACGAAGTGGACGGCCAGGTCGACGAGCAAATCTTGAGGTTTTTGCGCCTTGTTGCGCAGGGTGAAGCGCACGGAGACCTGCCCTCCAATCGGGACATGGGCTGGGTCGAAGTGGACGTCCTCGATGGCGACGCTGGGCTTCTTGCCAAAGCCGAGGAGCCGGAGCGCGCCAGTTTCGCCGCGTTTGACCGCGCTGCGCAAGGCGTGCTCGATGAGCGCGCGGCGTTCGGTGGACGCGTCGTCGAGCCAGCGCGCACACGTGTCGACCAGGAGCTTGGGATGGACCTTGCCAAGGTCGTTCAGGTTGTTCGCGACGCTTCGGCGCACGAGCGTGGTCGGATCGTCTTTGAGCAGGTCGAGCAGCTCGATCACGCGTTCTGGATGTTGGTCGAGCCACGGGACGCGGGAAGCCCAGGGTAGGCGCAACCTGGTTCCTTCGGACACCAACCGGCGCACATGGGCGTTTTTGTCGCGTGTCCAGGTCTGCAGCAGGGCGAAGGTGCGCTCGGGCTCCCGCGCGATGTACGGACGGATGCTGCCTTCCGCGCTGAAACGCTTGGTCAGCTCGTATTGCGCCCGCATGGACAGCTCGAAGTGGTCGAGCCCGTGCTCGGCGACGAACAGCACATGGGGTAGGTAGAAGAAGGGGGCCATGCCGACGCCGACCAGCTCGTCCGTCGCGTGCTCGGGTCCGAGCGACGCGAGCAACACCGCGATCGCCTCGGGATAGGCCCTGGGGAGATGCTTGGCGAGCGCGTTCATGATTTGCTTGCCGCGATCGAGCAGCGCGAGCGCGTCGAGGCCGCTGGTCGCGTCTTTGACGAAGGCACGGGTAGGAAAGCTCGGCTGGACATGCACGAGGTCGGCGGCGAGCTTTCGCACGAGAGCCGGAGAGAAGAACGTCTTGAGCGGCTCGGCCATGCAAGGATTCCAGTCAACGGGGCGGGAAGGTGGCGCGGAGGAGGAGATCCGTTCCGGAAATCCAGAGCGCGCCGTCGTGGTCGATACAGAGATCGTTTACGGACTCGGTCTTCACGGGGAAGGGAACCAGCTCGAAGGTCTTGCCGTCGTCGCAGCTCACTTGGAAGCCGCCTTCCGCTGGGGCGGCCAGCATGCCATTGGGGAGCACGACGAGCTGCGCGTACGCCGCTGTGGTGCTAGGGAAGGGGAGAAACGTCGCGAGCTTCTCCCACGACGCGCCGGCGTCGTGCGATTGGTGCAGGGAGTATGTGTAGCCGTCGCGTCCGACCAGCAAGAGTCGACCGGGCAGTGGCAATAGCTCCACGGCGAAATCGGCAGGTTCTGGCAAGGCTTCCCACGACGGGCCCAGCACCTCTGTGCGGGCGATTCGACCGTCATCGGCAGCGGCGACGAGCTTGGTTCCTGCCCAGGCCATGTTGTGCACGAGACTAAAGGGAGGTCCGAGCCCGTCATCGAGCTCCGGAACGCTCTCAACATGCAGCGTCTCGATGTCCGTCATGGAGATGAAAACGATCTCGGCAGGACCGCCGATCGCGACGATGCCATCTCCCAGCCGGTGCGCGTAGCCTTTCCAGGCGTCCAATCGCGGATCGTTATGGGGCCAATCGAAGGGCACCCAGGTATCGTCACCATTCAGCGAACAATAGATGCTGAAGGTGCCCCCAAGCCAAAGGCTCCCTTGTTCACCGGCCTTTAGCACTCGGGCGGGATCCCAATCGGGTAGGGGTATGACCTCCCAGTCACCGGACCCGTACGAGCGACGCGAAATGACGTCGGACAAGACCAAGATATCCCCATCGTCTTCGACCTCGACCTGCTGAAAGAGCCCTTGGGCGCCGGGGATGTCCTCGAAGGTAAAAACATCGAACGCGACCGTCAAGCCGCACGTCGGCTGCGGCGCTCCACCCCCGTCGCTGGATGTCGACGTCGCGGCCTGGGTCACGGAGGTCGATCCCGCCCCGCCAGCGCCGCTGGCCGCAGTTGGCGCTTCGACCGACGAGCCGCAGCCCGAAAGCAGCGTGAGCAGAAGACATGGGAAGGCGCGCGTCCGGCGCATTCGGACAGCGTACGCGGGAACGCGCGAGAAGCCAATCACACGAGCAAGAGCCCCGTGCGGATGACCAGCCCGAGGAGGACGAGGGAGGACAGGAAAAACAGCGCGAAGCGGACCTCGATCTTGTTGATCGTGGCTTGAAAGACGCTGTGTACGACGCGCAGCCCGACGTAGCCCCAGGCGAGCCCTAGCTCGAGCGAGCCGCTTCCAGGGACCAGCGCCGCGATGATCACCATCGGGTAGAACAGCGTGGGTTGCTCGAAGAGGTGATTGTAGTTGTCCGCCTTCCAGCGGACCTCCGCGGGCAGGGTGGCCATCTGTTCACCGCGCGGCAGCGTCGGATCAAGCCGCATTTTGGCCTGCCGGATGGCTGGGATGCGCGTTACGTACATCCAGGCCCACATCACGAACGTCCAGGCCGCTAGGGCCACGGCAGGCAGAAGCAGGTCTTGATTCAGGTTCACGGTCGCTCCGCGGTTTTGGGCCTCTGCGCGGTTGATGAGGAGGTGAGAGGCCGTCCCCGAGCGAGCCCCAGCCCCCCGAAGCCTTGGTCGCGCATAGCCGGGGAATACTAGCAATCCGCTCCTTCGTCAACGTTCCGCGTTGCGCCACGACGCGCGCGCAGCGCGTCGTTCGCCTTCGCTGCCCGGACGCGTCGCGAATGGTGCATCGCTTCTCCGTTGGTGTACGATGCGCCTTGCGGCGCCCGTGTGCCGCGCCTGGAATGAACGATGAGCGCTCCGATCAACCACTTGTCTTTCGAGCATTGGGTAGCCGTCCGAGCGTGGATCGACGCGGGAGCGGACCCCGAGGTCGTCTTCGCGCGAGTTGGGCTCACCCGGGAGTCATTCCAGCAGGCGGAGCGCGCCTACGTCTCTGACCTCACGGACGAATCGACGCGGGGCGACGAGGAGCTGAGCGTACGCTTCGAACGCGTGTACGGAGAAGCCAGTGTCCCGAATCGGATTGGGCTCTTTGCCTACGAAGACGACGACGAGGGGCCGACCTTGCCAAGGACGGTTGCTCCTACCCGCAGGGCCGAGCCCGTTGTGCCATCCAGCGTCGAAGTCACGGAGCGGTTACCCTCTCGGGGGTCCGATTCTGCCCTCCTGAACCGTACCGTCCGGCTCGACGCGGAGGGCCTCTCTGCCGATTCAGACGGGGTGACGGGCGGCGTATTGAGCCACCGTATCCTGCCATTTCCCGAGACGCAGCAGGTGTCATCGCAAACGGCGGGAGAGGTCATCCGCTTACCTCCGCCGGACACCGACGGCGACGAGGTGGCGACCCTGGTGGCGCCTCCATCCCGCTCTCTCCTGCAGCAGGCCTCCCGGCCCCCTGAGGATGAGCCGACGGTCCCACCGTCGGGGCGCACTGTCATCGGTCCTCGACTGACCACCGTCGAACAGCTCGCAGAGCTTCTGCGGGCGCTGCAGAGCAGCCCGTCTCGGGCCCACGTGCTCCTGCGCTACGGCCTGACCGAGGCCGCTTTGGCGGCAACGATCCTTGTTTGGCGGGAGCGTTTGCGCCGCGATCGGGCGCTCTTCGAGACCTTTCGCGACCTGATGCAAGGGCCCGCGGCCACCTAGCATCGCGACGTTGCAGCCGGCCCCGCCGTACGGTAACGAACGTCGGGTGAAGCGCCCGAGCTTGATCCTCTGCTTTCCGCTCGTTTTTCTGGCCTGCGGCGGCGACGACGTGCCCGTCGTGGGCTACGGCGACCTGGACGGCGTGGGCGGAGCGGGCGGCTCGGGCGGCGCAGGCGAAGGCGCGTCGTCCACCTCCACCACGTCCTCCACCAGCGCCGCGTCCAGCAGTGCGTCGTCCACGTCGACCGCCACATCGTCGACGAGCTCGGGGCAGGGTGGGGGACCCGCGTGCGACTACAGCGCTCCGGGCGACTGCATCGCCGCCGAGGAGATTGCCAGTATCGACGGCGACAGCAACAACGACATGCGCAATGTCTCGGGCACAACCGAATATTGGTACCGAATCTACGTGGCTGAGGCGAGCGTCCTGAGCACCGACCTCAGCTTCTCGGCCACGCTCACCTCACCGCCTGGCATCAATTGGGATCTTTACGTTTACCAGGGCGACAGCACTGCGCCGAAATGCTTCGCCGACCCGGACAAAGCTCTGGGTGATCCGGATACCGCGACGTTCTCCTGGAGCGACACGTTTGGGTCCGAAGACGGGCGTTGGTACAACCTGGAGGTCCGCTACGCGGGGGGCAGCGCCTGCGGGGTCGACGCTACGTGGAACCTTGCCGTGGTAGGCAATCCGTAGAAATACGGTGCCCTGAGGCGGGATCGATCGAGGTCCGGCGACACCGCGCTTCAAACGCGGTCTTCGTGGGGTGGGAAGGTAAAAGCAGGGTAGACGGGGAGGGAAGGGCGGCGCCGCGCGGGCACCGCCCTCTGGTGGCTCACTCGCCAGGCATGTAGCAGACGTCGAGCTTCGGCCGGTTGGTGGTGCTCGAGTTGCTGGTTCCGTACACGGAGCGGGATCCACCGGGTTGATCGAGCAACAGGCCTTCGTTGGGCAGGGCGCCCGAGACCCATTGTTGCACGAGCGCCGTGACGTCCAGGACGACGTTGCTACCCACCGGGGTAAGGGAAGGTTGGGCGGATGCCCAAACGGTGCTGCCGTCGTACGCGCCGCCGAAGGTGCTCCAGGTGACCGTCGTTTCGCTCCAGTTGGCGGTCACGCGCAAAGCGTTCATGATGTTGGGCCCGACGCCCGTCGCCTTGCGCAGCGACAGGTTGGCCGATTGGATCACCGCCGTCGTGGGCAACGACGAGAGATCCGCCTTCACCAACGATTGGTTCGTGCGCGCACCGACGGAGCCCACGCCCATCAGCGTCGCGGTGCCGTAGTTGGCGACGGCCACCGTGGGATCGCCCGGATCGAACGAGATTTGCGCGTCGAAGACGCCGTTCGGAGGCCCAAACGTGCGCACGAAGGTCGTGCACGTGAGCTCGCACGCGTCGCCGACATTGTCGCTGTCCGAGTCGGCCTGGCTCGGATTCCAGATGGTGGGGCAGTTGTCGGTGGCGTCGCAGACACCGTCACCGTCGCCGTCGGGTCCACAACCCCCGCCCGTGCCGCAGAACATGCGAAACTTCCACTTGTCGCTGGCGTCGTTGAAGGGTCCAAACCAGCTCGCTCCGCCGTTCACGTTGCCGGAGAAGCTACCCCAGTAGTTTTGCTGGCTGGCGCTGACGTCGGGCGTCACAGAGGCCTGCTCGCCGCCGCTGGGATCCCAGACGACCCAATATTTGGTGCCCGCGGTGACCGAGACAGGTGCCGTGAAGTCTGCACCTTGCCAGCCGTTGGCCAGGCTGGTGTTGAACACCGCCGTGGCGCCCAGGGTCGCCAACGGTTGGCTCGGTGAGCCACCGTTATCGCTCCAAATGGCGAGTTGGTTGGGGGCGACGACCTCACCCGTGTAGACCTCGATGCGGCCCAGGGTGGCCGACGCGGTCGGTGTCCACTCGATGCCGACCATGGGTCCGCCCATGGAGGTGTTGTCGCTGAAGTTGTCGTTGTTGTAGTTGTCGCCGGCGCACGGACCGGCGGCGCAGAAGACACGGAACTTCCACTTGTCGGACGAGTCGTTGAAGGGCCCGAACCAGGCCGCTCCGCCGTTCACGGTGCCGGAGAAGCTACCCCAGTAGTTCTGTTGCGTGCCGCTCGGATCGGGGGTGACTGACGCCTGTTCTCCACCCGCAGGATCCCAGACGACCCAGTATTTCGTACCACCAACGAGCGTCACCGGAGCGGTAAAGTCCGCACCTTGCCAACCGTTGGTAAGAGAGGTGGTAAAAGCAGCGGTGGTGCCCAAGGGCGCGAGGGGTTGGCTCGGTGAGCCGCCATCGTCGGTCCAGATCGCGAGCTGGTTGGAGGCCGCGATCTCACCTGTAAATACCTCGATGCGATCGAGGGTCAGGGTCGAAGCGGGGGTCCACTCGATGCCGACCATGGGTCCGCCCATCGAGGTGTTGTCGCTGAAGGCGTTGTCGGTGTTGTTGCCGTCGCAGGGGCTCGTCGAGCTGGGGGTGTAATAGACGTAGGCGCGTCCGGAGTTCGTGCTCGCCCCATCGAACTCGGGCGCTCCCACCACGAAGTCCGGGGCGCCATCACCGTTCACGTCGCCCGCGCGCGCAGCGTACCAGCCAAAATAGGAGTTGTTCTGCGCGGTCGGACTGTCGCTCCAAATGGGGCTTGTACCGACGCCGGAAGCCGTTCCTGGATACAGGTGGGCGGCCCCTTCGAATACGCCCGGCGACGTTTCCAAGTACATCTCCCCGACCAGCAGATCATCGAGGCCGTCGCCGTCGACATCGCCTGGACCCGCCACAGCTCCGCCGAAGCCGGAGCTATAGGGGTAGTTGAAGGGTCCCGCCAGGTGCGTCGCCGCTGTCGTGTTGATGCCGGCTGCGGACCCCAGGAAGACGTCGACGTTGCCGTCCAAGTATTGCAGATCGAGGTCGCCTACGGCGATGTCGGCGAAACCGTCGCCGTTCACGTCGCCCAACCCGGCGACGTTGGCCGAGATCCCGTCGCCAGCGAGGAGGCCGTAGAGGACGTCCATCGAAGGGGTGGCGGCCAGACCGGTCGGCGTGCCCTGAATGACCTGGACCGGAGCGCTACCGCCGAAGCTCGGCGGGGTCGTGCTGTAGTCCATATAAAGGGAGCTATAGGAGCCGATCACGACGTCGTCGTAGCCGTCACCGTTGGTGTCACCGACGCCCGCCATGGAAGATCCCCAGACGCCGTTGAGGACAAAGCCTGGATAGTAGTAGGTCGGCATCGGGACCGTGCACGCGGGCAGGGCGGCGACCCCCGAATCCTGACCCAGGAAAAGGAAGACCGTCCCGTAGGAGTACGGCAAGATGGTCGAGGTGTCCGAGACAAGGAGGTCGTCGTAGCCGTCCGCGTTGACGTCTCGGGCGCCTGCGACCGAGTAGCCGAACCCGGAGGTAGAACCTGGAGGGGCGCTCAAGCTGAAGCTGGCTGCGCCAGGTAGACCCGAGGAGCTACCCAAGTAGATGTCGACCCGGCCGCCCGACGCTGCGAGGCGGGCACCCACGGCGATGTCGTCGTAGCCGTCGCTGTTGACGTCGCCGATGCCGGCGACCGGTGGACCGCCGATGCCGAGCGCCACCCCACCCAAGCCCGATCCAGGCTCGCTGACCACGAGGGCGGGCGAGGTCGAGATGCCCGCCGCGCTGCCCATGAACACGTAGAACGACGCATCGCCCGGGGCGCCTACGATGATGTCGTCGTAGCCGTCGCCGTTGACGTCCCCGGCGCTGGCGGCTCCGGTGCCGAACTTGGCGGCGGTGGAGGTGACCGGGTCGAGCGAGGTCACCGAAAAGGTAAGAGCGGACGCGCTCTCGCCGACGGGTCCGTCTCCGGTGATGGAGGACGCGTCGCCCTCCGTGCCGGCCCCGCATTGGCAAAGCAGGAGCAGCGTGCTGGTCGCTGCGGCCAGCCGGAGCCGTCGGCCGAGCTTGCTTTCGCGCGGGTTGCCTGACATCCCGAGCAAATTAGTCATCATGGTTTCACTCCCTCTCAGTAGCTAGGAAATCTTCTAATTACCCGATTGCGTCTGGCGGGAGGAGCCCCAATCCGCGGGCCGTTTCTTTTTTTTTTTGAGGACCAACGAAGCGTGCTCTTGACCGCTTTTTCGTGCTCCCGATCACCTTGGAAGCGGCAGCGAAGCGCGGATCCTCGGCTTTTTGCGCGCTCACCGCGTCGGGCTTGAGCTTGGCGTCGTTTCCTGCGAAAACGCTTCCATGCGCCTGCGAGTCTTCCTCCCGCTCTTGCTTCTCCCTGTCATTTCGGCATTTTCGGCTTGTACCGACGACGAGGTCAACCCGGTCACCGGGGCCACGAGCACCACCTCGGGCTCGGGAGGCGCGGGCGGAGGCACCGGGGGTGGCGGCGGCGAGGTCCCCACCGACACCTGGCCCAACCTGGAGTGTGACTCCCTCGTGCCCGAGGTGTGCGCCTACCCGTTCCCCTCCAATGTGTTCACCATCCCAGATAGCTCGACGCCGACCGGGCGGCGCGTGGCAATTTCGGACACCACGCTGCCCGTCTCCTTCCAGGGCTACCAACCCTCCGGGGCTCCCTGGTCGAAGAGCGACGGCTTCTCCGCGGGCATGTCCCTCCTAGCCTATTTCGCCGGCGCGACGATGACGGGGATGCCCACGCCGGAGACCATCGAGGCCTCCCTCGACGCCAACTGCCCGACGGTCATCCTCGACGCCGAGACAGGCGAGCGCATGCCCCATTGGGTAGAAATCGATTGGAGCACGCAGGCGGAAGATCAACGCTCGTTCATCATCCGACCCGCCGTGCGCCTGAGCGATGCACGGCGGTACATCGTGGCAATTCGCGGTGTGGTCGACGGTGCCGGTAGCCCGGTGGCGGTCTCCCCGGCGTTCGCGGCGCTGCGCGATGGCAGCGATCTGGACGACCCCTCGGTCTCGGCACGTCGCGAGCTGTACGCCGACATCTTCGACAAGCTCGCCGCCGCCGGCGTGGCAAAAGACGATCTGCAATTGGCCTGGGATTTCACCACGGCGAGCCAAGAGAACAACACCGGTTGGATGCTCCACATGCGCGACCAGGCCCTGGCCGCGGTGGGTGACGACGGCCCCGCCTACACGATCACCGACGTGGATCCGGCCTACGATCCGGAGATTGCCTTCAAGATCGAGGGCACCATGAAGGTGCCTCTCTACCTCGATCAGCCCGACCCCGGCGCGCACCTGATTTTTGGCGACGACGGCCTGCCCAAGTCCACAAGCGACTACGACGTGCCGTTCGAGCTCTTGATCCCGCAAAGCGCCCTGACCACGCCGGCCAAGTTGCTCCAATACGGTCATGGCCTGTTGGGCTCGCGCACGCAGATCGAGAGCGGCCATTTCTTGACCTTCATGAACACCTACAACTACGCGATGTTCGCCGTGAACCTGGACGGTATCGCGGAGGACGACGAGACCTGGATCGGCGGTCGCGTGGGGCTTGGCGAGGCCGACAAGCTGACCTCCATGTTCGAGCGCATGCACCAAGGCGTGCTCAACAACTTGATGGCCATGCGCATGGTAAGCCGTGGCATGGTCAAGGACGCGACCTACGGCGCCTATCTGAACGGCGACGAGCGCTATTACTTCGGAATCAGCCAGGGAGGCATCTTCGGCGGCGTGTACATGGCGCTCTCCACCGACGTGGAGCGCGGCGCCCTGGAGGTCATGGGTCAGCCCTACAGCCTCTTGCTCTACCGCAGCGTGGACTTCGAGCCGTTTTTTGCCTTCCTGCGCTTTGCATTGCCCGACGCGCGCGATCAGCAGATCTTCCTGAATGTCACGCAGATGGCCTGGGATAGGGTAGAACCGAACGGCTATTCGCAGCACATCATCAAGGACAACCTGCCGGGCACGCCGCCCCACAACGTCTTGATGCGCGCGGCCCTCGGCGATCACCAGGTCACCACCTGGGGCGCGCACATCATGGCCCGCGCGGTCGGCGCCACGCACATGGACACCGGGTTGCGCGAGATCTGGAATCTACCCAGCCAGAAGGGGCCCATCACGGGCTCCGCCTACGTCGAGTACGATTTTGGTCTGCCCCACGAGCCGTTGTGCAACGTGCCCCTGGACTTGTGCGGTGATCCCCATGGCAAGCTGCGCAAGCTCGACGAAGCCCGCGTGCAGCTCGACACGTTCCTGACCACGGGCGACATCGTCAACACCTGCACAGGCGGGGCGTCCGGCGATGTGTGCGATTTCTCCGACATGTCGGAGTGCACGGGTAGCGAGGATCCCGAGGCTTCGTGTAAGTAGCTCTTTCGGAGCCCGGCAAAGACTTCGCGCCGCCTTTTGGGGGCGGCGCGCGCCCGCCGTCAACCGCCGCAGCTCGAGCCGGTCACGGCGATCTCGGTGATCGAGTATGAGTTGTCGCCGCCGGTGGCCGAGTAGCGCAGCTTGCTCGCAGTGACCGTCGCGAACGTGGTCGTTCGTGTGCGAAGGCCGCCACCGCTGGCGGAAGGTACGTTCCAGAGCGTCGCCCACGCGCCTGTCGTGGGGTTGAAGTACTGCAGGAGGTAGGTGTCGTTGTCGTCCGATTGCACGGTCGCGCCGGAGATGGCGAGAGTTCCGCCGAGGTCGACCTCGATGACGGGTGTTGTGCCGTTCCACCATACGGAGCCCGACTGCCAGCCAGTCCCTTCGGGCTGGAACGCGCCGTCGACCAGCGTGGAGAGCGCGGCACCGCTCACCGAGCCCGCGGCCAGGGACACGGCCTTGGCGTGAGTCACCGTGATCTCCGAGACCGAATACGAGTTGTCCCCGCCAGTCGCGGAAAAGCGCAGCTTCGACGCGGTCACGATAGCGAACGAGGTGGTGCGCGTGCGCAGGC